>NZ_JBFRFS010000004.1:0-241077 GCF_052114945.1 Glaciibacter sp. 2TAF33 | reverse complement strand
TTAAACAACAAAGCAAGTCAGTAATGATTTGTTCTGTCAGTTTCAAACTTGTGTCTGGTTCGCCTATTCCGGCGGCTGGGCACTCTAGATGTGCCGGTCACTTCGGTGGTCGTGCAATCAAACATTTACGGAGAGTTTGATCCTGGCTCAGGACGAACGCTGGCGGCGTGCTTAACACATGCAAGTCGAACGATGAAGGGGAGCTTGCTCCTTGGATTAGTGGCGAACGGGTGAGTAACACGTGAGCAATCTGCCCTTGACTCTGGGATAAGCGTTGGAAACGACGTCTAATACCGGATATGACCCTCGGAGGCATCTCYTGGGGGTGGAAAGAATTTTGGTCAAGGATGAGCTCGCGGCCTATCAGCTTGTTGGTGAGGTAATGGCTCACCAAGGCGACGACGGGTAGCCGGCCTGAGAGGGTGACCGGCCACACTGGGACTGAGACACGGCCCAGACTCCTACGGGAGGCAGCAGTGGGGAATATTGCACAATGGGCGCAAGCCTGATGCAGCAACGCCGCGTGAGGGACGACGGCCTTCGGGTTGTAAACCTCTTTTAGTAGGGAAGAAGCGAAAGTGACGGTACCTGCAGAAAAAGCACCGGCTAACTACGTGCCAGCAGCCGCGGTAATACGTAGGGTGCAAGCGTTGTCCGGAATTATTGGGCGTAAAGAGCTCGTAGGCGGTTTGTCGCGTCTGCTGTGAAAACTGGAGGCTCAACCTCCAGCCTGCAGTGGGTACGGGCAGACTAGAGTGCGGTAGGGGAGATTGGAATTCCTGGTGTAGCGGTGGAATGCGCAGATATCAGGAGGAACACCGATGGCGAAGGCAGATCTCTGGGCCGTAACTGACGCTGAGGAGCGAAAGCATGGGGAGCGAACAGGATTAGATACCCTGGTAGTCCATGCCGTAAACGTTGGGAACTAGATGTGGGGGCCATTCCACGGTCTCCGTGTCGCAGCTAACGCATTAAGTTCCCCGCCTGGGGAGTACGGCCGCAAGGCTAAAACTCAAAGGAATTGACGGGGGCCCGCACAAGCGGCGGAGCATGCGGATTAATTCGATGCAACGCGAAGAACCTTACCAAGGCTTGACATATAGAGGAAACGGCCAGAAATGGTCGCCCCGCAAGGTCTCTATACAGGTGGTGCATGGTTGTCGTCAGCTCGTGTCGTGAGATGTTGGGTTAAGTCCCGCAACGAGCGCAACCCTCGTCCTATGTTGCCAGCACGTAATGGTGGGAACTCATGGGATACTGCCGGGGTCAACTCGGAGGAAGGTGGGGATGACGTCAAATCATCATGCCCCTTATGTCTTGGGCTTCACGCATGCTACAATGGCCGGTACAAAGGGCTGCAATACCGTAAGGTGGAGCGAATCCCAAAAAGCCGGTCTCAGTTCGGATTGAGGTCTGCAACTCGACCTCATGAAGTCGGAGTCGCTAGTAATCGCAGATCAGCAACGCTGCGGTGAATACGTTCCCGGGCCTTGTACACACCGCCCGTCAAGTCATGAAAGTCGGTAACACCCGAAGCCAGTGGCCTAACCCGCAAGGGGAGGAGCTGTCGAAGGTGGGATCGGTGATTAGGACTAAGTCGTAACAAGGTAGCCGTACCGGAAGGTGCGGCTGGATCACCTCCTTTCTAAGGAGCATGTGCAGTCCGTCTGTATACAGCGGAATTAGCTGCCAAGTTGTACCAACCTGTTCGGGTTGGACAGCGCTCATGGGTGGAACATTGACATTGATGCCGGATGATGTTCATTCGAGTTAGTACGCTCCTTCGGGGGTTGGAACACTGGGGTGGCGGAGGCCGGCATGACGCACGCTGTTGGGTCCTGAGGGACCGGGACGCTTGTCCAGGCTTTGGCCTGGGGAGTGGACTGTTCCTTCGGACCTTGTCCTGTCGCATCACTTGCGGTGGGGTGGGGTACCGCCCGTACTTTGAGAACTACACAGTGGACGCGAGCATCTTAAATTTGACGGACTTCGGTCCGCAAATTACAAAGATCTATTTATAGATCATTGGTCAATTTCTGCCGCGGGGATTCGTTTCCGTGGCACCAATCGATTCAAACTCATGTGATTTCAAATTTCTAAGAGCAAACGGTGAATGCCTTGGCATGTAGAGCCGAAGAAGGACGTAGTAATCTGCGATAAGCCTCGGGGAGTTGATAAACGAACCGTGATCCGAGGATGTCCGAATGGGGAAACCCCGCCAGGCCCGTGAGGTGACCTGGTGACTCCCGCCTGAATATATAGGGCGGGTAGAGGGAACGTGGGGAAGTGAAACATCTCAGTACCCACAGGAAGAGAAAACAACAGTGATTCCGTTAGTAGTGGCGAGCGAAACCGGATGAGGCTAAACCGATCATGTGTGATAGCCGGCAGGCGTTGCATGGTCGGGGTTGCGGGACTTTTCTGCTGCTTCTGCCGAACAGTGAGCGTTACAAAGGAATATAGACGAACAGGATTGAAAGCCTGGTCATAGAGGGTGCGAACCCCGTAGTCGAAATGTTCCAATGGCGCGAAGAGTATCCCAAGTAGCACGGGGCCCGAGAAATCCCGTGTGAATCTGTCAGGACCACCTGATAAGCCTAAATACTCCTACATGACCGATAGTGAACAAGTACCGTGAGGGAAAGGTGAAAAGTACCCCGGGAGGGGAGTGAAATAGTACCTGAAACCGTTTGCTTACAAACCGTTGGAGCCAGCATGTTCTGGTGACAGCGTGCCTTTTGAAGAATGAGCCTGCGAGTTAGTGATATGTGGCGAGCTTAACCCGAGAGGGGAATGCGTAGCGAAAGCGAGTCTTAATAGGGCGATTCAGTCGCATGTCCTAGACCCGAAGCGAAGTGATCTATCCATGGCCAGGTTGAAGCGCGTGTAAGAGCGCGTGGAGGACCGAACCCACTTCAGTTGAAAATGGAGGGGATGAGCTGTGGATAGGGGTGAAAGGCCAATCAAACTTCGTGATAGCTGGTTCTCTCCGAAATGCATTTAGGTGCAGCGTTGCGTGTTTCTTGCCGGAGGTAGAGCTACTGGATGGCCGATGGGCCCTAAAAGGTTACTGACGTCAGCCAAACTCCGAATGCCGGTAAGTGAGAGCGCAGCAGTGAGACGGTGGGGGATAAGCTTCATCGTCGAGAGGGAAACAACCCAGACCACCAACTAAGGTCCCAAAGCGCGTGCTAAGTGGGAAAGGATGTGGAGTTGCACAGACAACCAGGAGGTTGGCTTAGAAGCAGCCACCCTTGAAAGAGTGCGTAATAGCTCACTGGTCAAGTGATTCCGCGCCGACAATGTAACGGGGCTCAAGCACGCCACCGAAGTTGTGGCATTTATATTTTTGGCAGGCCTTCGTGGTCCAGCCGTATGGATGGGTAGGAGAGCGTCGTGTGGCGAGTGAAGCGGCGGTGTAAACCAGCCGTGGACGCCACACGAGTGAGAATGCAGGCATGAGTAGCGAAAGACGGGTGAGAAACCCGTCCTCCGAAAGACCAAGGGTTCCAGGGCCAGGTTAATCCGCCCTGGGTAAGTCGGGACCTAAGGCGAGGCCGACAGGCGTAGTCGATGGACAACGGGTTGATATTCCCGTACTGGCGAAAAACCGCCCAAGCCAACCCAGTAATGCTAAGTGTCTGAATCCCACTGACTGATCCCTTCGGGGTGACGCGGTGGGCCTAGCGCACGACCCTATGCTGGTGCGGTTAGCGTATTAACAGGTGTGACGCAGGAAGGTAGCTGAGCCGGGCGATGGTTGTCCCGGTCTAAGGATGTAGGCCGAGAGATAGGCAAATCCGTCTCTCATATAAGGCTGAGACCCGATGGGTAGCCCGTAAGGGCGAAATCAGTGATCCTATGCTGCCAAGAAAAGCATCGACGCGAGGTTTTAGTCACCCGTACCCCAAACCGACTCAGGTGGTCAGGTAGAGAATACTAAGGAGATCGAGAGAATCGTGGTTAAGGAACTCGGCAAAATGCCCCCGTAACTTCGGGAGAAGGGGGGCCTGAGGCGTGAAGGGATTTACTCCTGGAGCGTTTGAAGGCCGCAGAGACCAGTGGGAAGCGACTGTTTACTAAAAACACAGGTCCGTGCCAAGTCGCAAGACGATGTATACGGACTGACGCCTGCCCGGTGCTGGAAGGTTAAGAGGAACGGTTAGCCGCAAGGCGAAGCTGAGAATTTAAGCCCCAGTAAACGGCGGTGGTAACTATAACCATCCTAAGGTAGCGAAATTCCTTGTCGGGTAAGTTCCGACCTGCACGAATGGCGTAACGACTTCCCAGCTGTCTCAACCGCGAACTCGGCGAAATTGCACTACGAGTAAAGATGCTCGTTACGCGCAGCAGGACGGAAAGACCCCGTGACCTTTACTACAGCTTGGTATTGGTGTTCGGTGTGGCTTGTGTAGGATAGGTGGGAGACTTTGAAGCTTGGACGCTAGTTCAGGTGGAGTCATTGTTGAAATACCACTCTGGTCATATTGGATATCTAACTTCGAACCGTGATCCGGTTCAGGGACAGTGCCTGGTGGGTAGTTTAACTGGGGCGGTTGCCTCCTAAAAAGTAACGGAGGCGCCCAAAGGTTCCCTCAACCTGGTTGGCAATCAGGTGTCGAGTGTAAGTGCACAAGGGAGCTTGACTGTGAGACTGACAAGTCGAGCAGGGACGAAAGTCGGGACTAGTGATCCGGCAGTGGCTTGTGGAAGCGCTGTCGCTCAACGGATAAAAGGTACCTCGGGGATAACAGGCTGATCTTGCCCAAGAGTCCATATCGACGGCATGGTTTGGCACCTCGATGTCGGCTCGTCGCATCCTGGGGCTGGAGTAGGTCCCAAGGGTTGGGCTGTTCGCCCATTAAAGCGGTACGCGAGCTGGGTTTAGAACGTCGTGAGACAGTTCGGTCCCTATCCGCTGCGCGCGTAGGAAATTTGAGAAGATCTATCCCTAGTACGAGAGGACCGGGATGGACGAACCTCTGGTGTGTCAGTTGTTCCGCCAGGAGCACCGCTGATTAGCTACGTTCGGAACGGATAACCGCTGAAAGCATCTAAGCGGGAAGCCGGCTTCAAGATGAGATTTCCATCCCTTCGGGGGAGAGGCTCGCAGCTAGACTACTGCGTTGATAGGCCGGATGTGGAAGAGAGGACTAAAGACTCTCGGAGCTGACCGGTACTAATAAGCCGATAATTTGATAACACTTTGTTTGAATACGAAGCTGCTTGTAAACATCAACAAGTGTTTCGGCGGCTATAGCGAGAGGGAAACGCCCGGTCACATTCCGAACCCGGAAGCTAAGACTCTCAGCGCCGATGGTACTGCAGGGGAGACCCTGTGGGAGAGTAGGACACCGCCGGACTTAACTTAGAAACACGTGAAATGGCCACCCAACAGGGTGGCCATTTTGCGTTAACACGCTCTGCGGACGGATGTCACGCGAGCACCCAGCGCTATGCGGCAGTTGCGCCGCAATGCGGCAGGCGTGCCACCCGCACACCGGCGCAAGTGCCGCACAACGGATGCGAACAACCCGGGATGGCCTGGACAGCACCGGCCAAGCCTCAGCCTTAAGCCGTACGCTGGCTTGAGCGCCCAAAAGCAGAATCAACTACACAGGAGATATACACAGTGAGCCCATCAGGATCCGGCGAGAACGACGCACGCAGCGGCGGCCGGGACGACCGCCGTTCAGGCGGCAGCCAGGGCGGACGACCGCCCGCAGGACGTGGTGGATCCGGCCGGCCTTCCGGCGGCGCTCCCTACCGTGGAAACTCCGATCGTCCGGCGCGTGATGGCGATCGTCCTCCGTACCGTGGTGGTTCGGACCGCACCGAGCGCCCTGCCCGCGATGGTGAGCGTCCCCCATACCGTGGCAACACCGACCGTCCCGCCTATCGTGGCGGGTCTGACCGTCCGGCCCGCGATGGTGAGCGTCCCCCCTACCGCGGAAACTCCGATCGTCCTGCCCGCGATGGCGAGCGTAAGCCGTGGTCGAAGGACGGCGAGCGTGCCCCGTATCGTGGCGGCTCTGACCGCACCGAGCGCCCTGCCCGTGATGGCGAGCGTCCTCCGTACCGCGGTAACCCCGAGCGTGCCCCGTATCGTGGCGGCTCCGACCGCACCGAGCGCCCTGCCCACGGTGGCGAACGTCCTCCGTACCGTGGCAACACCGAACGTCCCGCGTACCGTGGCGGGTCTGACCGTCCGGCGCGTGATGGTGAGCGTAAGCCGTGGGCGAAGGACGGCGAGCGTGCTCCGTACCGTGGCGGCTCTGACCGCACCGAGCGCCCCACCCGTGATGGCGAGCGTCCCCCGTACCGCGGTAACACCGAGCGTCCCGCGTACCGTGGCGGGTCTGATCGTCCGGCGCGTGATGGTGAGCGTAAGCCGTGGGCGAAGGACGGCGAGCGTGCCCCGTACCGTGGCGGCTCTGACCGCACCGAGCGCCCCACCCGTGATGGTGAGCGTCCTCCGTACCGCGGCAACACCGAGCGCCCTCCATACCGCGGTGGCGCAGAGCGCCCCGGGCGTGATGGCGAGCGAAAGCCCTGGGCGAAGGACGGCGAGCGAGCCCCGTACCGTGGCGGTTCTGACCGCACCGACCGCCCGGCCCGTGATGGCGAGCGTCCCCCGTACCGTGGTAACACCGAGCGTCCCGCCTACCGTGGCGGTTCAGACCGTCCAGCCCGCGACGGCGAGCGTCCCGCCTACCGCGGCGGTTCAGACCGTCCAGCCCGCGACGGCGAACGTAAGCCGTGGGCCAAGGACGGCGCACGCCCCGACCGTCCCCGCCGCGACTCCGCCCCGCAGACCGGCGAACGCAAGCTCTGGACCCGCGACGGTGCACCCGCCCGCGGCGACCGCGACGCCCGGTTCGAAGAGGAGGAGATGACCGAAGAACAGCGGATGCAGCGCGAGCTGCGCCCGGTTCGCGCGCGTCACGACGACCCCGAGCTCCCCGACGACGTCTCCGACAAAGACCTCGACCGGATCGCACGCAACGAACTCAAGACACTCACCAAGGACAACGCCGAGTGGGTGGCCAAGCACCTCGCCATGGCTGCCCGCCTCATCGAGAGCGACCCGCAGCAGGCGCACGCCCACGTGGTGTCCGCTGCCCGTCGCGCTGGCCGCATCGCGGTCGTACGCGAAAGCCTCGCCATCACGGCCTATGCCGTTGGTGACTTCGCGCTGGCTCTCCGCGAACTCCGCACCTACCGTCGAATCTCCGGATCTAATGACCAGCTGGCACTCATGGTGGACAGCGAGCGTGGCGTGGGACGTCCCGACCGCGCCCTCGAGCTCGGCCGGTCCGTCGACCGCAACACCCTTCCGGCGGCAGTCCAGGTGTCACTCGCGATCGCCATGTCCGGCGCCCGGCTCGATCTGGGTGAGACGGATGCTGCCCTGGCCGAACTCGAGATTCCGCAGCTCGACCCGAAGACCGCGTTCACGTACAGTCCTGAGCTCTTCTCGGCGTATGCGGACGTGCTTGATGAACTCGGCCGCACCGACGAAGCCGAAACCTGGCATGAGCGAGCTGCCCGAGCGGATGCCGCACTCGGCAACACCGAGGACGACGACGAGACCGTGGAGATCCTCGAGATCGAGGAAGAGCCGCTGTTCGAGAGCGAGGACGACCAGTCGCAGATCGAGCCTGTCGAGATCGAGGACGACCAGTCGGTGATCGAGCCTGTCGAGATCGAGGACGACACGAGTTCGACTACCGAGGGCTCGACTACCGAGGGCTCGACTACCGAGGGCTCGACCGCCGAGGGCTCCACCGCCGATGACGCGGCGAAGGCCGAAGCCGCCCGGCTCGCCAAGAACGCGAAGGCCCGTGCCGCGCGCGCCGCGAAGAAAGCTGCAGATGCTGCTTCGTAGGGGGAGTGCCGAGACGCTGCTGACCGGCGTCGATGTGGTCCTCGCGGACCTCGACGGCGTCGTGTACACCGGTCCCAACGCGATCCCGTTCGCTGTGGAGAGCCTCAACCGCGCCGCCGAAACGTTGCGCGTCGGGTACATCACCAACAACGCGTCGCGCACCGACCAGTCCGTGGCCGACCACCTCACCGAGCTCGGGTTATCGGTCGCGGCGACGGATGTCGTCACCTCGCCGCAGGCTGCTGTCCGGCTCCTCGCCGAGCATGTCCCAGCCAACTCCCGGATCCTGGTGGTCGGCGGTGACGGTCTGGTCAACGAGGTGGAGAAGGGCGGGTTCGTGGTCACGCGTTCTGCCGACGACGAACCGGCCGCCGTCATCCAGGGGTTCGCGCCCGAGGTCGGCTGGACCGAGCTCGCGGAGGCATCCTTCGCCCTGGCCAGCGACACTCCGGGCGGCGGCATCCCCTGGATCGCCACCAACACGGACTGGACCATCCCCGTCGCCCGCGGCATCGCGCCCGGAAACGGAACCCTGGTCTCGGCCGTGCACAGCGCGGTCGGCCGGCTGCCGCTGGTGGCCGGCAAGCCGGAGGTCGCGATCTTCACCGAAGCCGTCAACCGGTTCGGTGCGCGCAAGCCGCTGTTCATCGGCGACCGGCTCGACACCGACATCCTGGGCTCCAACCGCGCCGGGATACCCGCAGTGCTGGTGCTCACCGGGGTCGACAAGGCCAAGCAGGTGCTGGCGGCGGATGCGAAGTCGCGCCCGGAGTACATCATTGGAGACCTCCGCGAACTCCACCGGGCGTACCCGGAGACCGAGTTCTCCAAGGACGGCACCGTGGCATCCGTTGCCGGCGCGAGCGTGCGCATCCGCGGTAACGACGTCGAGATCAAGCGCGAGGGCGACGGTGGCATCAACCTGCTGCGCGCCGCCTGCGCCGTGATCTGGGCCAGCGGCCGGCCGATCTACGGACTCAACGTCCCGGAGCGGCTGACGGTGTGGCGGTAGCCTTGTGGATGTGAATCCCGGCCCAGAAACGCACGAACACGCCGACGACGACGGCCTGGTTTCGCGCCTCGCCGTGATCGAGGAGCAGCCGCTCGAGTCCCGTGCCGCCGCGTACGCCCAGCTTCACGACCAGTTGCAGGCCCAACTCGGGGGCGGCGACGTGGCGCGGTCTGCCGGATGACCGAATCCCGGCTCGACGCCGCGCTGGCCGAGCGCGGACTGGTGCGCTCGCGCACCGTGGCAGCCCGACTCATCGCCGACGGCCTGGTCACCGTCGACGGCGTCCCCGTGGTCAAGGCATCGCTGAAGGTGCGGGACGAGCAGGTGCTCAGCGTCGCGCCCACCGACCACTACGTGAGCCGCGGCGCCCACAAACTCATTGCAGCGCTCGACGCATTCGAGGTTGCTGTGGCCGGCCGGCTGGCACTCGACGCCGGCGCGTCCACCGGCGGTTTCAGCCAGGTGCTGCTCGAACGCGGCGTCGACCGGGTGATCGCGGTCGACGTCGGCCACGGGCAGCTGGCCGCCCCGCTCCGCTCCGAACCCCGCCTCAGCCTGGTCGAAGGCTTCAACCTCCGCTACGCCACCCCGGCCTCCCTCGCGGAGGCCTCCGGGATCGCCGAACGCCCCGACCTCGTCGTCGGGGACCTCTCCTTCATCTCCCTGCCCACCGTGCTGCCTGCACTGGTGGCCTCGGCCGCGCAAGGAGCCGACTTCGTGCTGCTGGTCAAGCCGCAATTCGAGGTCGGCCGAACCGGCATCCGTGAGGGCATCGTTCACAACAGGACCCTGCAAGCGGATGCCGTCGCCGGCGTTCTCTGGGCAGGCTGGGACCTCGGCCTGGGCACGTTCGGCCTGATCGAGTCGCCGATCATCGGGGGCTCGGGCAACCGGGAATTCCTGTGCTGGCTGCGCTCATCTGGCGACACCGGCGCCGGCAATCCGACAGAATGGTTGGACCGGATAACCGCACTGGTGGGAGCGTGACGACATGACTGCAGCGCCGCGCAACCTCCTGGTCGTCGCCCACACCGGTCGCGAAGACTCACTCGAAGCCGCGGTCACCGTCTGCCGCCAGCTGATCGCCGCCGGCGCCGTGCCGGTGCTCGACCGGGACGAACGCGACGACCTGATGCGAGCCGCCCCGTCGCTGATCGGCGAGCTGGCCGTGCTCGGCCACGGCGTCGACGTCTCAGACCTTGAACTCGTCATCGTGCTCGGTGGCGACGGCACCATCCTCCGCGCGGCCGAAATCGTGCGCGGCTGCACGGCGCCGCTCCTCGGCATCAACCTCGGCCACGTCGGGTTCCTGGCCGAAAGCGAACGCGACGACCTCGATGTCGCCGTGCGCCGGGTGCTGCAACGGGACTACCTGGTCGAGGAACGCATGACCATCTCGGTGCGCGTCAAAGTCGGCTCCGAGGTCGTCTACGAGACCTGGGCGCTCAACGAGGTCACCGTGGAGAAGGCCAGCCGGGAACGGATGCTCGAAGTCGTCATCGAGGTCGACGGCCGGCCGCTGTCCTCCTTCGGCTGCGACGGCGTCGTGATGTCCACGCCCACCGGCTCCACCGCATACTCGTTCTCAGCCGGCGGACCGGTGGTCTGGCCGAGCCTCGACGCGATGCTGCTGGTGCCGCTCTCCGCGCACGCGCTGTTCGCCCGCCCTCTGGTGGTCGGCCCGGACTCCTCGCTTGCCGTCGAGGTCCTGGACCGCACGGCCGGCACCGCCATCGTCTGGGCAGACGGCCGCCGCTCGTTCGACCTGCCGCGCGGCGCGCGCGTGGTCGTGCGCCGTTCCCCGGTGCCGGTGCGCCTGGCCCGACTGCACACCGGCCCGTTCACCGACCGCCTGGTGAAGAAGTTCAACCTGCCGGTCACCGGCTGGAGGGGCCCGGTTGGGCGTGAGTAGGGCGACGGCATGATCGAAGAACTCTCCATCCGCGACCTCGGCGTGATCGCCGAGGCGACCCTGCCACTCGGTCCCGGCTTCACCGCCGTGACCGGCGAGACCGGCGCGGGCAAGACGATGGTGGTCACCGCCCTCGGCTTGCTGCTCGGCGAACGAGCGGATGCCGCCCGGGTGCGGCAGGGCCAGTCGCAGACCTGGGTCGAAGGCCGCTGGCTGATCGACCCGAACGGCGCTGTGGCCGAACGCGTCCGCGACGCCGGGGGAGACCTCGACGGCCCCGAGCTCATCCTCGGCCGTTCCGTCTCCGCGGAGGGCCGCAGCCGCGCCGTCGTCGGCGGCCGCGGGGCCCCGGCCAGCGTCCTCGGAGACCTGGGCGGCGACCTGGTCGTGGTCCACGGGCAGTCTGACCAGGTGCGGCTGCGTTCGGCATCCGCTCAGCGGGAAGCCCTCGACCGGTTTGCCGGTCCGGAGTTGGCGGAAATCCTCACCGACTATCAGCACGCCTACCGTCGCTGGATCGCCAACCGGGACGAGCTGGATCGGCTCACCCGGGAACAGGATCTCCGCGCCCGGGAAGCCGAAGGGCTGCGTGCCTCGATCGCTGAGATCGAGACCATCGCCCCGCAACGCGGCGAAGACGCCGAGCTGTCCGAGCGCGCCGAACGGCTCGGCAACCTCGAAGAACTCCGACTGGCAGCCGCGCAGTCCCGCGAACTGCTCTCCGCCGAGGAGAGCGTCGACGACATGCCCGACGCTGTGGCGTTGCTCGACGCGGCGAGGCGGCAGCTGGAACGCGCCGCCGGCCACGACCCGGTGCTGCCGCCGATGGTCGAGGCGCTCGGCAACGCCGAATTCCTGGTCGCCGACATCGCCGCCCAACTTTCCAGCTACCTGGCCGGCCTCGACGCCGACGGCGCCCGTGAGCTGGAGATCGTGCAGGAGCGGCGCGCCGAACTCACCGCCCTCGGCCGCAAGTACGCAGGCGGCGTCGACGAGGCGATCGAGTTCCTCGACACCGGCAGTGCCCGGCTGGTCGAACTCGACGGCGACTCCGACCGCATCGACGAGCTGACCGCAGAGACCGAAGCCGACCACCTCCTGGTCGACGAGCTCGCCACCACGCTCACCGGGCTCCGGGAACGAGCCGCCGCCGCCCTCGGCGCCGCGGTCACCGGTGAACTGGGTGCGCTGGCGATGCCGGACGCGTCCCTCGTCGTCGAGATCGACAGCCGTGAGGAACTCGGCCTGACCGGCCGTGACGTGGTGCGCATCCTGCTGCAACCCCACGCCGGAGCCGAACCGCGCGCGTTGGCGCGCGGGGCATCGGGTGGGGAGCTCTCCCGTGTCATGCTGGCCATCGAAGTGGTGATCAACGCCACCGACCCGGTGCCCACCTTCGTGTTCGATGAAGTGGATGCCGGAGTCGGCGGGGCCGCGGCGATTGAGATCGGCCGGCGATTGGCGAGGCTCGCCGAGACCGCGCAGGTGATCGTGGTCACCCACCTCGCGCAGGTGGCGGCGTTCGCCGGCAACCACCTCAGCGTCGTGAAGGACAGCGACGGCGCGGTCACCGCCTCCAGCGTGCGCCAGCTGCACGGGGAGGAACGGGCCGCCGAGATGGCCAGGTTGCTCTCTGGGCTGCCGGACTCGGCGAGCGGGCTGGAGCACGCCCGCGAGCTCATCTCACTCGCCCACTCGCGCTGAGCGGCATCCGGTCGACGAACATGTGAGGGGTCACAAATCGACCTTCCGGCGCACTGCGAAGGTCGATATGTGACCCCTCACAGCCAGGCGCAAAACCAATCAGAGGCTGAGATCGTCGACCTTGCGCTCGAGCACCGCGCGTTCGACGGTGTTCCCGCACAGCTCTATGGCTTGCCGGAAGGCCGACCGCGCCTCGTCGCGACGGCCGAGCCGGGTGAGCATCTCGCCGCGGATCGCGGGGAGCAGGTGGGTGCCGGCCAGATCGCCGCGCGACGCGATCGCGTCGACCAGGGCGAGGCCGTCCGACGGGCCGGAGGCCATCGCGACCGCGACCGCGCGGCCCAATTCGACGATGGGCGACGGCGTCAGCCGTCCGAGGGATTCGTAAAGGATGACGATCCGCTGCCAGTCGGTCTCGGCCGCTGAGCGGGCCACGGCGTGGCATTCGGCGATGGACGCCTGGAGTCCGTACGCGCCGAGGCCCCGGCCCGCCCCGACGGCGTGTGCCAGTGCCGCGCGTCCGCGCCGGATGGCCGACTGGTCCCACAGTCGCCGGTCCTGCTCCTCCAGGAGCACCGGGTTGCCAGAGGCGTCGAGTCGGGCGGGAAAGCGGGCAGCCGTGAGCTCCAACAGCGCGAGGAGGCCGAATACCTCGGGCTGCGGCTCGAGCCGCACCAGCACGCGGGCAAGCCGGCGCGCCTCGTCGGCCAGGTCGGTGCGAATCCACTCGTCGCCACCGGAGGCGAAGGACCCCTCTGTGAAGATCAGGTAGACGACGTGAAGCACGGAGGCAAGCCGCTCGGCCCTCGCGTGAGGTTCCGGCACGACGAAGGGGACCCTCGCAGCCGCGAGAGTCTTCTTGGCGCGGGTGATGCGCGCCTGGATGGTCGGCACGGGCACGAGAAAGACCTTGGCGATCTCATCGGTGCTGAGCCCGCCGACGACTCGGAGGGTCAGTGCGATCCGTGCCTCCTTCGACAGCACCGGGTGGCAGGCGATGAACATCAACGCGAGCACGTCGTCGTCGATCGCATCGGGGTTGAACAGCGCGTCCACGCCGGGAAGCTCCTCGTCGAGTTCGCGGGCGAGCAGGGCATACCGTTCGTCGCGGGCCGACCGGCGACGGAAGGCGTCGATCGCCCGGCGACGACCCACCGTGAGCAGCCAGCCGGTCGGCGCCGCCGGCAGCCCGTTGACCGACCAGGAGACCAGCGCCTCAGCGAGCGCCTCCTGCGCGAGATCCTCGGCCAGCGAGAAGTCGCCCGTGTAGCGGGCGAGCGCGCCGACGATGCGGGCGGACTCCATCCGCCACACCGCCTCGACGGCGCGCCGCGCCTCGGTCATGCCCACTCGGTCATGCCCGCTCGGTCAGAGCTGCCCGGTCTGCTCGCGCCAGGCGCGCTCCTTCTGGATCCACACGTTGTCCTGCGGGAACTCATCGATCGACGGGACGCGACGGATTTCGGTCTTGGTTCCCGCGGTCATCGGCGCGCGCTTGGCCCATTCGACTGCCTCCTGGATCGACGCGACGTCGAGGATGTAGTAGCCGTTGAACAGCTCCTTCGTCTCCCCGTACGGGCCGTCAGTCACGACCGGCGACTCACCCGTGAAATCGACCACCACCCCGTTGTTCGCGTCGTCGAGGCCCTCGGCGGCGAGCAGCACGCCCGCCCGGATCAGCTCGTCGTTGAACTTGCCCATCGCGTCGAGCATTTCGGTGAAGTCGGCGTTCGCGAAGGAAGCGAACGACTCGTCCGTCGCGCGCATGATCAGCATGTACTTGGCCATCTCGTACTCCTTGGTTGTGGAAGATCGTCCTTCGACCTTCTCACCCCAAGGTCGAACCGCGCGACCCCAAATCGACACACACGTCAGATCGCTATTAATCGGTGAGGGGGAGTGCCGGGAAGACGTGTTGCTGCCACAGCAGCCGGGACGCGTCCTCCGGGTAGGGGATGACCGCCGGTTGAGCGTCGAGGACCTGCACCAGCCGCCGGTCGGCGTTGTACGCGGGCCAGCCTGGGTCGCCGTCAGCGGCGAAGGCCGTCCATGCGGCGCGGATGCGTGCCGACAGCGCCTCCGCCTCCGCGGAGGGCGGTTCGCCGATCAACTGCCCGGGTTGGCCGCTGCTCAGATTGCCGAAGACGAGCGGTACGTCGAGGCCGTGGCAGGCGCCGAGGGCAGGCATGCCGGGGGCCGACCAGGCCAGCTCATAGAAGTGGGTCCGGCCGCCGGCGGCGGCGTGCGCCTGGGCGAGGTGAAGGGCCGGCATGCGGAACAGCCAGTCGGCGTTGACCAGCTCGTACAGGTCTTCCGGGCTGGCGGCCGGGAAGGCATCGCGGTAGCGGCGGGCGCCGTCCGGACCGGGGGCGAGGGAGAGCAGGGCGGTCGCGGCCTGCTCCTCGGTCACCTGGCCCAGCACGCCGTCGATCAGGCTGAACAGCCGGTGCTCCTCGCGGGTGTGGCCGACCAGCAGGTCGACGTCCCGGCTGACGCCGTTGGCCAGCGCCGTCCACGGGGTGGTCGGCAGGACGTCGCCGTCGACGACAGGCGCGAACACGATCCGCCGGTGGGTGATCGCGCCCCAAAGGTCGTGCCACCGGTCGATCTTCGCGGTGACGGCCTCTGCCGCAGCGGGCAGCAGGGAGGGGTCTACGGGACCCAGGCCCGCCGCCGTCGGGGGCACCCGATATTCGGCGGCGAAGGCCACGGCGATGTCGGCGGCAAGCTGCGGGGAGAAGAACGTGCCCGGCGGGCTCTGGGCGATGGCTCTGCGGAAGAGCCCGGCCGCCAACGGCATGGCCAGGAGCGCGGCGACCGAACCGCCGCCCGCCGACTGCCCGAAGATCGTCACCCGATCCGGGTCGCCGCCGAACGCCCGGATGTTGCCCTGCACCCACTGCAGCGCGGCGACCTGGTCGAGCAGGCCTCGGTTGGCGGGGGCCCCGTCGATGAGGGCGAAACCCTCCACCCCCAGCCGGTAGTTGAGCGTCACCACCACGACGCCGTCGGCAGCCAGGCGGCCGCCGTCGAATTCCGGGAGGCTGGACGCGCCGATCACGTAGGCGCCGCCCGGGACCCACACCAACACTGGCAGGCCCGCCGACGGGGCCGGGTCGGGCGACCAGACGTTCACCGAAAGCCAGTCGTCGCCCGGCTGGCGTGCCTGCCCGCCCGGCTCGAACAGGCCACCAGGCTGCGGAGGTGGCGGCCCGTAGGCTACCGCCGCGCGCACCCCGACCCAGCTGCGAACCGGTCGCGGTGCGGCAAATCGGAGCGCACCGACGGGCGGCTCGGCGTACCGGATGCCGCGGAAGACCGCCAGTCCCGACTCCCAGCTGCCGCGCAGCACCCCGGCCGTGGTGCGGGCCAGAGGCTCAGGCGCGGACTCTGAGGGTGTGGCTGCGGCGGCAACCATGAGGATCTCACTCCAGAACGCGGACAGCGAATCCTTGTCCGCCTCGGCGACGTGTCACTGGACAGGCCTACCGGCCGAGTTGCCCGCCGACTCGATGCCCCGCCGCAGCGACGACACGTCGAACGACCAGGCATTGACCCTGATCGGGTTGCCCTTCGGGTACTCGAAGTCCTCCTCGCCGCGGAGGGTGAAACCGACGGTTCTGCAGAGGGCGTTGGACGCCGCATTGTCGATGCGGGGAAATGCGAGCACCTGCTCGCGGTCACCGTGCGTCCCGGCGTACTGAAGGCACGCCCGGAGGGCTTTGGACGCGAAACCTCGACCCTGGAAGGCGGTCGCAACGCTCCAGCCGGTTTCGTACACCTCGGCGCCCGCCCACTCCTTCTTCCAGTAGCCGACAGATCCCACGGGGATATCCTCCGAGGCAGCGTTGATCGTGAACATCCGCGCTTCGCCTTCCTCCCACAGCCGATGGAATTTGGCATGGCGTTTCACAAGCTGTTCGCTCGTTTCGGGACCGCCGAGAAACGTCGTCATCTCCGGCGTATTACCGCGTTCGAGCACCGGCAGGTCATCAGCGGTCCAGGGATACAAAAGGATCGGATCCGTCATAGGCCAACAGTACGAGCACCCACCGACATTCGCGCCCGATCCAACTGATAGGATCGAAGCCCGTGGTGGATAATAAAAACGCGGACAACCTGAACGGCACTACCAAGCACATTTTTGTGACCGGTGGTGTCGTTTCTTCTTTGGGCAAAGGCCTGACAGCGGCCAGCCTCGGCAACCTCCTGACTGCGCGGGGCTTGCGCGTCGTCATGCAGAAACTCGACCCCTACCTCAACGTCGACCCGGGCACGATGAACCCGTTCCAGCACGGTGAAGTCTTCGTGACGGATGACGGCGCCGAGACCGACCTCGACATCGGCCACTACGAGCGCTTCCTCGACATCAACCTCAACCAGGCCGCCAACGTCACCACCGGCCAGATCTACTCGCAGGTGATCGCCCGGGAACGCCGCGGCGAGTACCTCGGCGACACCGTGCAGGTCATCCCGCACATCACCGACGAGATCAAGCGCCGGATGCGCCTGCAGGCCAGCGACGACCCGAAGCCCGACGTGATCATCACCGAGGTCGGCGGCACGGTCGGCGACATCGAGTCGCAGCCCTTCATCGAGGCCGCCCGCCAGGTGCGCCACGAACTCGGCCGCAAGAACGTGTTCTTCGTGCACGTGTCGCTGGTGCCGTTCATGAACGCGTCGGGGGAGCAGAAGACCAAGCCCACCCAGCACTCCGTCGCCGCGCTCCGATCCCTGGGAATCCAGCCCGACGCGCTCGTGCTCCGCAGCGACCGCCCGGTCTCCGACTCGAACAAGCGCAAGATCGCGCTGATGTGCGACGTCGAAGAGAACGCCGTGGTGAACTGCATCGACCTGCCGTCGATCTACGACATCCCGAGCACGCTGCATGACCAGGGCCTCGACGCCTACATTGTCGAGACGCTCGGGCTTCCGGAGTCCACAGTCGACTGGTCGAGCTGGCAGAAGGTGCTCGACGCCGTGCACGAGCCGCGCTACGACGTCAACATCGGCCTGGTCGGCAAGTACATCGACCTGCCCGACGCCTACCTGTCGGTCACCGAGGCCCTGCGTGCCGGCGGTTTCGCTCACCAGGCCAAGGTCAAGATCCACTGGATCGCCTCCGACGAGTGCGAGACCGAAGAAGGCGCCTCACGGCTGCTCGGTGAACTCGACGGCATCTGCATCCCCGGCGGCTTCGGCGTGCGCGGCATCGAGGGCAAGCTCGGCGCGCTGCGCTTCGCCCGCGAGAACGGAATCCCGGTGCTCGGCCTCTGCCTCGGCCTGCAGTGCATGGTGATCGAATACGCCCGCAACAAGGCCGGCCTCGACGGGGCATCCTCCACCGAGTTCGACCCGGAGACCCAGTTCCCGGTGATCGCGACCATGGAGGAGCAGGTGGAGATCATCGCCGGCGGCGACATGGGCGGCACCATGCGCCTGGGGCTCTACTCCGCGAAGCTCGCCGAGGGTTCGCTGGTCGCCGAGCTGTACGGGGCGCCCGAGGCGTCCGAGCGTCACCGTCACCGCTACGAAGTGAACAACTCGTTCCGCGACCAGATCGCCGAGGCCGGCATGTGGTTCTCCGGCACCTCGCCCGACCGGCACCTGGTTGAGTACGTCGAACTCACCCGCGACGAGCACCCGTTCTACGTCGGCACCCAGGCCCACCCGGAGCTGCGCAGCCGGCCGAACCACGCGCATCCGCTGTTCAAGGGACTGATCGGCGCCGCCCTGGACCGCCAGCAGGCCAGCCGCCTGTTCGAGGTGAAGGAAGAAGCGGATGCCTGATCCGTCAGGTTCGCCCGCCGGCGAACTGTTGCGGGATGAGCTCGACGCGGCCCCGGTCACGTCGAGCGAGCTTGCCTTCAAGGGCAAGATCTGGGATGTGCGCCGTGACACCTTCGGGTACAACGGCGCGTCGATCGTGCGCGAATACGTCGACCACACCGGCGCCGTGGCGATCCTGGCGCTCGACGACGAGGACCGGGTGCTGCTGATCAAGCAGTACCGGCACCCGGTGCGGGCGCGGGAGTGGGAGATCCCCGCCGGTCTCCTCGACGTGCACGGCGAGGACCCGGTGCTGGCCGCCAGCCGTGAACTGGCCGAGGAGGCCGACGTCGCCGCCGCCGAATGGAACGTGCTCGCCGAGTTCTACACCTCACCGGGCGGCAACAACGAGGCGATCCGGGTGTACCTGGCCCGCGGGTTGTCGACCATCGAGGACGCCTTCCATCGCACCGACGAGGAAGCCGACATGGAGATCCGCTGGGTGCCGCTGGAGGAACTCGTCGACGCCGTGCTCGAACGAAGGGTACAGAACCCGTCGCTCGTGATCGCCGCACTCGCCGCGCACACCGCCCGGGAACGCGGCTGGACGTCGCTCGCTCCGGCGGACGCGCCGTGGCCGCGGCATCCGTCCAACTGGACTGGCGGGCGCCAACCCGCATGATCATCCAGGCGGCTGTGGACACCTACCTGCGGCACGTCTCGATTGAACGCGGCCTCTCGGCCAACACCGTGGCCGCCTACCGCCGCGACCTCGCCATCTACGCGAACTGGCTCGGCAACAGCGATCTCCACTGGCATGAGCTGGACGACCCGCGCAAGGTCACGCCGGCGCACATCGCCGAGTTCGTGCGCTTCCTCGGCCAGCGTGAGGAATCGCCGTTGGCGGCGTCGTCGATCGCCCGCATCCTCTCCACCGTGCGCGGACTGCACCGGTTCCTGCTCGAGGAGGGCGTTGTCGAAGCGGATGTCGCGCGCGACACCAAACCGCCCAAGCTCGCTTCGAGGCTGCCGAAGGCGATCTCGATCGAGCAGGTGGAGGCACTGCTGGCCGCGACGGACGGCGACAGTGTGCAGCAGCTCCGCGACAAGGCGCTGCTCGAATTGCTCTACGCCACCGGGGCCCGGGTCTCGGAGGTCGTTGGCCTGAACGTCGACGACGTGATCGAGGAGGACGTGGTGCGGCTCCGCGGCAAGGGCGACAAGCAGCGGATCGTTCCGGTCGGCAGCTACGCCCGGGCCGCGCTCGACGCGTACCTGGTGCGGGCCCGGCCGGTGCTGTCGCAGCGCGGGGCGGCGACGCCGGCGCTGTTCCTCGGGGTGCGCGGCCAGCGGGTGAGCCGGCAGAACGCGTGGCTGATCATCCGCTCGGCCGCCGAGCGCGCCGGGCTTGAAATGGAGGTGTCTCCGCACACGCTGCGGCACTCGTTCGCGACGCACCTGCTCGCCGGGGGAGCGGATGTGCGTGTCGTGCAGGAACTGCTCGGCCACTCGTCGGTCGCGACCACCCAGATCTACACCCTCGTCACCGCCGACACCCTCCGCGACATGTACACCACCGCACACCCCCGCGCCCGCTACTAGCCCCCTTCCCCTTCCCCCTTCCCCTTCCCCTTCCCCCTTCCCCTTCCCCTTCCCCTTCCCCCTTCCCCTTCCCCTTCCCCCGAGAACGCACTTGTTGGGTCTAAAAGTGCCTGATAACCCCAACAAATGCGGTTTCGCGGGGTCGGGCGGGCGAATTGCCGGGGCAGCAGAGCGGATGCGTCGGGCCGCGCCGCTAGAATCGACCAAGTGACAGGACGGATCGAGGACATCTCAGTGGCGCGAACGAAAGATGACCGGACACGACTCCCGGGGTTTGAGGACGCCGTCGTCGGCCCGACCGGACGCGCGAAGCAGGACTTCGCCGAACCCGCCAAGTTGAAGAGCCACGGCCCCGCGCGCATCATCTCCCTCTGCAACCAGAAGGGCGGCGTCGGCAAGACGACGACCACCATCAACCTGGGTGCTGCGCTCGCCGGCTACGGCCGCCGCGTGCTGGCCGTCGACTTCGACCCGCAGGGCGCCCTCTCGGCCGGCCTCGGGGTGCCCACCCACGACGTCACCACCATCTACGACCTGCTGCTCAGCCGCTCCAAGGACCCGCTCGAGGCGATCCAGCACACCGGCGTCGAAGGCCTCGACGTGATCCCGGCGAACATCGACCTCTCGGCCGCCGAGGTGCACCTGGTCAACGAGGTCGCCCGCGAGCAGATCCTTGCCGGGGTGCTCCGTAAGGTGTCGTCCGAATACGACGTGATCCTGATCGACTGCCAGCCCTCGCTCGGCATCCTCACCGTGAACGCCCTCACCGCCAGCCACGGCGTGCTGATCCCGCTCGAATGCGAGTTCTTCGCGCTCCGCGGCGTCGCCCTGCTGATCGAGACGATCGAGAAGGTCAAGGACCGCCTCAACCCCGCGATCGAACTCGACGGCATCCTGGCGACCATGTACGACTCCCGCACCCTGCACTCCCGCGAGGTGCTCGAGCGCGTCGTCGACGCCTTCGACGAGCGCGTGCTCGAGACGGTCATCACCCGCACCGTGAAGTTCCCCGACGCCAGCGTTGCCGGCGTGCCGATCACCGAGTTCGCCCCCGAGCACCAGGCCGCGAAGGCGTACAAGGCCCTGGCGCGGGAACTGATCGTCCGTGGCGCTGTCGCCTAGCGCGGCCGGGCAGTTCGACCAGCGAGAAGGCGCCGGCCAGGCGCGAACGGATGCCGCCACCCCGGTGGTCGAGCCTGTCGCGGTGGTCGAGCCTGTCGAGACCCCCGCCAGCCCGGTGGTCGAGCCCACCCCGGTGGTCGAGCCCACCCCGGTGGTCGAGCCTGTCGAGACCCCCGCTCCCCGGCCCGAAGCGTTCTCCGTCGCCCTCAGCAACTTCGAGGGACCGTTCGACCTGCTGCTGTCCCTGATCGGCAAGCACGAGCTCGACATCACCGAGATCTCGCTCAGCCGGGTCACCGACGAGTTCATCTCCTACCTCCGTGGCCTCGACTCAGCCGAGGAACTCGACCAGGCCACCGAATTCCTGGTCGTCGCCGCCACCCTGCTCGACCTCAAGGTCGCCGGACTCCTGCCGCAGGGCGAACTCGTCGACGCCGAGGACGTCGCCCTGCTCGAGGCCCGCGACCTGCTGTTCGCCCGGCTGCTGCAATATCGTGCGTTCAAGGAAGCCTCAGCCTGGTTCCAGGGCCGCATGGACACCGAGACCAGCCGCCATGTGCGCTCGGTGCGCCTCGAGGAGAAGTACCGCCGGCAGACGCCCGAGCTGGTCTGGACCCTCTCCCTGCAGGACTTCGCCGCCCTCGCCGCCCTGGCCTTCACCCCGCGCGAACTCCCGTCCGTCGGACTCGACCACCTGCACGCGCCGCTGGTGAGCATCCGGGAGCAGGCCGCCCTCGTGGTCGCGATGCTGCGGCACGGCGACCCGGTCAACTTCCGCCAGCTGATCGTCGGAGTCGACGAGAAGGGCGTCGTCATCGCCCGTTTCCTGGCCGTGCTCGAGCTCTACCGCCGCGGCGCCATCTCCTTCGACCAGCTCGAACCGCTCGGGGAACTCACCCTGCACTGGAGCGCCGACTCCTGGACGGACGAGAACCTCGCCAACCTCGGAGCCGACTATGACAATTAACGGCGCGACGACGAACGGCGCGACAATTGATCACGTGACCGACGTGACAGAGCAGAAAACGGATGCCCCGGCCGGCCCGCAGACACCGGCCGACGTGGACCGGCAGCTCGAGGCGATCCTCATGGTCGCCGACGAGCCGCAGAGCCTGATCCACCTCGCCACCGCGGTCGACCGCCCGCTGAAGGAGGTCGCCGCGGCGGTGCAGCGCCTGGTCGCCGACTTCGACGGCGAGGGCGTCGGCGGTTCCACGGGGCAGGGCCGGAGCATCCGTCGCGGCTTCGAACTGCGAGAGGTCGCCGGCGGCTGGCGCGTCTACGTGCGCCCGGAGCACGACCCGATCGTCGCCGACTTCGTGCTCACCCAGAACCCGAGCCGGCTCTCCCAGGCCGCCCTCGAAACCCTGGCCGTGATCGCATACAAGCAGCCGATCAGCCGCGGCTCGATTGCCTCAATCCGCGCGGTCAACGTAGACTCCGTGGTTCGCACCCTGCTCGGCCGTGGCCTGATCACCGAAGCATTCACCGACGCCGAGACCGGCGCCATCAACTACGCCACCACCGACCTGCTGCTCACCCAACTGGGAATCAACTCGCTCGATGAGTTGCCGCACATTTCACCGTTGCTCGCCGACGGATCAGACGGATTCGAGGATCTACGATGACTCACCCAGATAACGCGGGCAATTCAGACAACCCGGGCAATTCAGAGAACCCCGACGCCGGCACAACGACTGCCGCAGCCGACGGGGTTCGCCTGCAGAAGGTCATGGCGTCGGCCGGGGTCGCCTCCCGCCGGGTCTCAGAGGACCTGATCACGTCGGGCCGGGTGCGGGTCAACGGCAAGGTCGTCACCGAACTCGGCAGAAGGATCCACCCCGACAGCGACGAGGTCATGGTCGACAACGTCGCCGTGCAGCTGGACACCAGCCGCCGCTACCTGATGCTGAACAAGCCGGTGGGCGTGGTCTCGTCGATGCAGGACGAAAGCGGCCGCCCCGACCTCCGCCAGTTCACCGACCAGTTCGACGAGCGCCTCTTCAACGTGGGCCGTCTCGACGCCCAGACGTCGGGCCTCCTCATCCTCACCAACGACGGCGATCTCGCGCACGTGCTCGCGCACCCGTCATTCGGGGTCGCCAAGACCTACATCGCCCGGGTCGAGGGCCGCGTCTCCGCGCAGACCGTCGCCCGGTTGCAGAGCGGCATCGAACTCGAAGACGGCGAGATCAGGGCGGACAAGGCCCGGGTGCTCGCCGGGCAGTCCGGTGACGGCTCGAGCATGGTCGAGATCACGTTGCACTCCGGCCGCAACCGCATCGTGCGCCGGATGATGGCCGCCGTCGACCACCCGGTGATCGACCTGGTGCGCCGCCAGTTCGGCCCGTTGCACCTCGGCACCCTCCGGGTGGGTGCGGTGCGCGACCTGACTAAAGTAGAACTCGGTGAACTGCTCACCGTCTCGCGGGCGGAACGGGCCGAGCAGGCCCAGCACGCCGCGTCCGCCGAGTCGGGCGAGGCCGCCGAGTAGGCGGACAGGCCCCCAAGTCAGGAGTAACCCCGTGGTCGAAAGCCGTCTGGTCGGACCTGTGCGCGTGGTCGGCGTCGGCCTCCTCGGCACCAGCATCGGCCTGGGGCTGCAGGGCCGCGGCATCGACGTGATCGTCGCCGACGCGTCACCGACGAACCTCAGCATCGCCATCGACTACGGAGCCGGCCGTGCCGCCGCCGCAGAAGACGACCCCCAGCTGATCGTGGTCTGCGTGCCGCCGGACGTGACGGCGGAGATCGTCGCCCGTGAACTCGACGCCTACCCGAACGCGATCGTGACGGATGTCGCCAGCGTCAAGCTCGCGCCGCTGGACGCACTCCGGGCACACGGCGCCGACGTGTCGCGCTACATCGGGTCGCACCCGCTGGCCGGGCGCGAACGCGGCGGGCCGCTCTCCGGCCGGGCCGACCTGTTCATCGGCCGGCCCTGGGTGGTCGCCGCGCACGACGGCATCAGCTACCAGCAGGCCACCGCCATCGACGACCTGATCCTCGACCTCGGCGCGATCCTGGTCGAGATGTCCCCGGAGGAGCACGACCGCGCCGTCGCACTCGTCTCCCACGTGCCACAGGTGGTCTCCACGCTGATGGCGCAACGGTTGACGGATGCCCCGGCATCCGCTTTGAACCTCGCCGGCCAGGGCCTCCGTGACGCCGTGCGGGTCGCCGCCAGCGACCCGGAACTGTGGGTGCAGATCCTCGGCGCCAACGCGGAACCGGTGCGGAAGATCCTGCTCGCCCTCCGCGGCGACCTCGACCGTTTCATCGACGCCCTCGACAACCCGGTGGCGCCCGGCGCCGGCCGGAAGATCGCCGAGGAGATCGCGGCCGGCAACACCGGGGTCGCCCGGCTGCCCGGCAAGCACGGCCAGGATCGCCGCTTCGCCTCCCTCGTCGTCATGGTCGACGACAAGCCCGGCCAACTGGCCCGCCTGTTCAATGAGATCGGCGAGGTCGGGGTCAACCTCGAAGACCTGCGCCTCGAACACTCCCCGGGAGCCCAGATCGGGCTGGCCGAGATTTCCGTACTCCCCGAGGCGGTCGCCCGCCTCACCGAAGAGCTGGCCGCCCGTGGCTGGCGGATTGCTGGTTAACCCATGGGTCGTCACTCCCTCCCGATCGTTGTCGCCATCGACGGGCCTGCCGGCAGCGGCAAGTCCACCGTGAGCAAGGCCGTCGCGCAGAAGCTCGAATACGCATTCCTTGACACCGGCGCCGCCTACCGCGCCCTCGCCTGGCTGATGCTGGAGGAGAAGGTCGACACCGGCAACGTCGACGACGTGCTGGTCGCCGCCCGCCGTGACTTCAGGTACTCCATCGGCACCAACCCGCACGGCTACTTCGTCAAGGTGGGGGAGACCGACGTGACCGACGTCATCCGTCGCCCCGAGGTGACCGCCGCGGTGGCCCCGATCGCCCGCATCCCGGAGGTGCGCGCGCACCTGAGCGAACTGTTCCGCACCATCGCCCGGCAGACCGACCGGCCCGGGATTGTGGTCGAGGGCCGCGACATCACCACGGTGGTCGCGCCCGACGCCGAGGTGCGTATACTGCTCACCGCAGACGAGCAGGTTAGAATGACTAGGCGCTCTGCGGAAATCCCCACCGAATCAGCACAAAAAGTAGCTGACGCGTTGCGAACGAGGGATCAGGCCGACTCCCGGGTCGTCGATTTCATGAGCGCCGCAGACGGTGTGACCACCGTCGACTCCACCCATCTCGACTTCGAGCAGACCGTTGACGCGGTCATCGATGTCATCACGACACGTACCGCGAGGAACTCGCACAATGACTAACGATTCACACGACTCCGCCTCGGCTGAGTTCGACGACACCATCCTCGCACCGGACCCCGAGTTCGCCGCCCGGGTGACGGATGTCGACGACGAGCTGGCCACCCAGCGCGCCGCGGCCCTCCGCACCGGCCTCGACGACTACGAGCTTGACGAGGAAGACTTCGACGTCCTCGACGCCATCACCGAAGACCCCGACGCGATCAAGTACCTGCCGGCGCTGCCGGTCATCGCCATCGTCGGCCGCCCGAACGTGGGCAAGTCGGCGCTGGTCAACCGCATCCTCGGCCGCCGTGAGGCGGTCGTGGAAGACACCCCCGGCGTCACCCGCGACCGCGTCACCTACAAGGGTGAGTGGAACGAACGCCGCTTCAGCCTCGTCGACACCGGCGGCTGGGAGCCCGACGCCAAGGGCATCGACGCCTCCGTCGCCGCGCAGGCCGAGATCGCCATCGACCTCTCCGACGTGGTCATGTTCGTGGTCGACTCCAATGTCGGCCCGACGTCCACCGACGAAGCAGTGGTACGGATGCTGCGCAAGAGCGGCAAGACCACGTTCCTCGTGGCCAACAAGGTCGACGACATCCGCCAGGAGCCGGAAGCGGCGAGCCTGTGGGCGCTCGGCCTCGGCCAGCCGTGGCCGGTTTCCGCGCTGCACGGCCGTGGCGTCGCCGACCTGCTCGACGCGATCCTCGCCGTGCTGCCCCAGGTCTCCGCCGTCGCCAAGCAGGAAGTCGGCGGCCCGCGCCGCGTCGCCCTGCTGGGCCGCCCCAACGTCGGCAAGTCCAGCCTGCTGAACAAGGTGGTGGGGGAGGAGCGCGTTGTCGTCAACGAGCTCGCCGGCACCACCCGCGACCCGGTCGACGAGCAGGTCGAACTCGGCGGCAAGGTGTGGCGTTTCGTCGACACCGCCGGCATCCGTCGTCGGGTTCACCTGGCGCAGGGCGCTGACTTCTACGCGTCCCTCCGCACCAGCGCCGCGCTGGAGAAGGCCGAGGTCGCCGTCGTCCTGATCGACGTGACCGAGGTCATCAGCGAGCAGGACGTGCGCATCATCGACCTCGTGCTCGAGTCGGGCCGTGCGCTCGTGCTCGCGTTCAACAAGTGGGACATGATCGACGACGACCGCCGCCGGTACCTGGAGCGCGAGATCGAGCAGGACCTGGCCCACGTGGCGTGGGCGCCGCGCGTGAACATCTCCGCCAAGACCGGCCGGCACATGGAGAAGCTGGTGCCTGCCCTCGAGATCGCACTCGAGTCGTGGGACACCCGCATCGCCACCGGCAAGTTCAACGCCTTCCTGGCCGAATTGGCCGCGGAGCACCCGCACCCGGTTCGCGGTGGCAAGCAGCCGCGCATCCTGTTCGGCACGCAGGCGTCGACCCGTCCGCCGACGTTCGTCATCTTCACCACCGGCTTCCTCGACCCGGGCTACCGCCGCTTCATCACGCGTCGCCTGCGCGAGACGTACACGTTCGAGGGCAGCCCGATCAACATCAGCATGCGGGTGCGGGAGAAGCGCAAGCGCTAAACCCGCAAGACCGCGCCGGGTGCGGTGGTCGAGCTTCGGTGGTCGAGCCTGTCGAGACCCCCGCCCCCGGTGGTCGAGCTTCGGTGGTCGAGCCTGTCGAGACCCCCGCCCCCGGTGGTCGAGCTTCGGTGGTCGAGCCTGTCGAGACCCCCGCGCGCTCGACACTCTCTCTGGCGCGCCGCGCGTCCCGCCCCCTACTGTGGAGCCACCGAACCTACGAGGAAGTAGAGAGAACGATGAGCGACACCTATCGCGTTGTGGAAGTGGTCGGAACGTCGACCGAGAGCGTCACCGAAGCCATCAAGAGCGGGGTCGAACGGGCCAGCAGGACGCTGCGCCAGCTCGACTGGTTCGAAGTCGGGCAGGTGCGCGGGCAGATCGAGAACGGAACGGTCGCCCACTACCAGGTGAGCATGAAGATCGGGTTCAAGCTCGAGGAGTGAACGCAGAATGGCCGCCTCCCTGTCGGGATGGCGGCCATTCGAACTGCCGTTACTTAGCGGATGCTGGTCGCTGCGGTGTGCGCGTCCGTCACCGTGTCGGTGGAAGCGGGGCTGGCGGTCGTGACCGGCGCGCTGGCCGCGACCGGGGCATCCGTTGTCGAGGTTCCAACGTCGGCCTGGCCGGCCTCGGCGAGGAACAGGTCCTCGTCGGAGAACTCCGGCCTGGTCGGCAGGGCGGCCCGGCGCGCCACAGTGTGGCTGGCCAGCGCGATCATGACGCCGAGGACGCCCGCGCCGATCAGGATGCTGCCCAGGAAGCTCCCGGACTGCGCCTGGAAGTAGGTGCCGTAGTCGGCGGACTGCTTGGCGTAGAAGGCGGCCTGCGCGGCGTTCGACGAGGTGAGGATCACGTAACCGACCACACCGGCGACCACAGCCACCAGCCACAGCAGCGCCAGCGGCAGGTTGAAGTTGGACCGTGCGGCTGAAGATTTCGAAGACATGTTTTCCTTTGCTGTTGCGAACGGACCGTTCCGGACCGGGTTACACCCTAGGCGGCGTTCTTATGCGTTGCCTATGAGCGGGCAGGGCATCCCCCCGGTGGTCGAGACCCGGTAGTCGAGCGCCGGTGGTCGAGCCTGTCGAGACCCCCGGTGGTCGAGCCTGTCGAGACCCCCGGTGGTCGAGCCTGTCGAGACCTCACGCCCCCGCCCCCGCCGACCGTCTCCGCCACCACCGCGCGCCGGCAACCCCGACCGCCGCACCGGCGCCGCCGAACCCGAACAGCACCAGCGCCGGGGTGTCGCTAACGATGCCGACCACCGCCATAATGACCCCGCCCGGTATCATCGCCAGGCTTCCGTACGCGTTCTTCGTCGCGATGGGCAGGTATCCGCTCAACTCCCCGATCAGGTAGTACCCGACGCAGCTCAGCGCGAACCCGCCGATTCCGAGGTTGGTCCAGAGCGCCTCGCCCGTGATCGCGCCAGCACCCGCCGCCGCAACGGATGCCGCGAAGATCACCCCGACGAAGCCCGCCCGCCAACCCATCATGATGACGGCGCCCATGACGCCCGCGATCAGGATCGCGGCCAGGAAGGCGCCCACCATGACCGCGCCGATGTAGTCCTCATACACGGTGTTCAGTGCGGGGGAGACCTCGGTGAACACGCCCCCGATCAGCAGCACGACCGCCACGCCGAGCAGGACCATGGGCAGCCGGGTGGCCAACACGAAGAGCGGATGCCGCGCTACCGCGGGCCCGGACCGCTCGCCCCCGCCGCCCTGCCTCGCGCGCTCCCGCTTGCCCGCCCTGGTCTGTTTCGAGTTGTTCCGCCCCATCCCGCCAACGCTACTGGCAAACGGTGGGCCTCACAGGGTGAGCGCCACGACCGCCCGGTCGCGGGACGGCCGGGACACCAGCTCGAACCCTGCTGCCGTGAACAGGGACAGCGTGCCGTGGTACAGCTCCGCGGAGGGCGCCTTCACCCGGACCGCGGTGTCCACCGGGTAGCCCTCGATCACGCGGGCGCCGAGCTCCCGCGCCTGGTCGACGGCTCCGCGCAGCAGCGCCCCGCCGACTCCCTTCTTGCGGAATCCCACCCGCACCACGAAGCAGGTGACTGCCCAGACGGATGCGTCGTCCGGGTCCTCGCTGCTGCCCTGGGTGGAGACTTTGGCGCGTCGTAACCGCTCATAGTGCGTTTTCGGCTCGACCGCGCACCAGCCCACCGGCTCACCCTCGAGGTAGGCGATCATGCCCGGTGCCGGGTCGTTGGCCCGCACCTGCTGCTGCAGCAGGCCAGCGCACTCGTCGCGGGTCATGGTTTCCCACGCGGCGTTCGGGAGCTTGAAGTACTGGCACCAGCAGGTGGACGGGTCGCCCCGGGTGCCGAATACGGTACGCACGTCGTCCCATGGAACATCCACGACCGAGCGCACCGTCACATCCGTTGTCGTTGGCATGCCGCCACGGTACTCCGCCTGTCCCCGCTGGTCGAGCTAACCCCCGGTGGTCGAGCCCGTCCCGGTGGTCGAGCTTGTCGAGACCACGTGCGCCCTGTCGACACCACGTGCGCCGTGTCGACACCACGTGCGCAATGTCGACACCACGTGCGCACAACGCTTCGCTGGAGGCGGTAAGCTATTCGAGTTGTCTCCTGCAGGTTCCGTTCACCGGATTCGGCATGAGATTACGGGCTGTAGCGCAGCTTGGTAGCGCACCTGACTGGGGGTCAGGGGGTCGCAGGTTCAAATCCTGTCAGCCCGACCAAATGTCCCGGAAACTCAAGGGTTTCCGGGACTTTTTTGGTTAAGAGATTTGATTGTGTCATCACTACGTCATCACTTTCACCGTTTTTCAGCCGCTGAGCCGGCCCTGTCGTCCGAGGCGCCGAGGTCGGTTTCGGTCTTTCCCGATCGTCCGGGATCGTCGTGCACTCCTGTTGGGTATGAGCATCCACGAAGAACACCCAACCTCAACTCCCACCGACGTGTGGGGGATGGAACCCCTGATGGACGTCCACGAGCTGGCGACCTACCTGGGCATACCGATCTCCACCGTCTACGACTGGCGCGTGCACGGCAAAGGCCCCACGGCCTACCGGTTCGGCAAACACCTGAAGTTCGCGATCTCCGATGTGCGGGCCTGGATCGTGCAACAGCGCGAGCCCAGCAGCCCGCCCAGGCGCACCGATCGGCGGTGAGCTGAGATGCCCCGGCAACGATTGACCATCGGCACCTTCGGCGACATCAGCACCCGCACGTCGCCGACCGGCCGGTACCTGGCGCGGACCCGCTACCGCGACTGGGACGGCCACGCGCGCCTGGTCCAGGCCAGCGGCGCCACCGCCAAAGCCGCCGAACGGGCGCTGAAGGCCAAGATCGCCGACCGGGACCTGTTCCAACCCGCCGACACGCCCCTGACGCCCGACAGCCTGTTCAGCAACCTCGTGACGTACTGGTTGGAGGACATCGACCTCGAGGCCCGGATTTCCCGGACCACCCGGAACCTCTACGAGCGCAACATGCGCACCCTCGTCTCACCGGCCTTCGACCACCTCGCGCTGCGGGAGATCGGCGTGGCCCGGTGCGACAAGTTCATCAAGCAACTGGCGAAGCTCTCCTACAATCGCGCCAAACAGGCCCGGGTCGTGCTGCGGCTGGCGCTGGAGCTGGCGGTGCGGCACGAGGTCCTCCCGCGCAACCCGATGGACCATGTCGCCCGGCTGCACCGCGAGCCGCACATCCCCGACGCGCTCACCGCCCCCGAGGTTAACGTGATCCGCGCGGCGATCGCCCAGTGGGAAAGCGCCGCCGGCCACACCTCCGGCCCCAAACCCGACGGCCAGCTCGGAGCGATCGTCGAGGTGATGCTCGGCACCTCAGCCCGGATCGGAGAGGTCCTGGCCATTCGCCGCCGGGACATCGACATCACCAGCCCCGTTCCCTCCATCCGCCTGGCCGGCACCATTGTCAGCCGCAAGGGTGAGCAGACCTTCCGGCAGGACCACCCCAAAACCGCCAAGTCCACTCGCGTCGTCGCCCTGCCCACCTTCACCGCCGACGCGGTCCGCCGGCGGCTCGCCAAGGTCGGGAGCATGGGCCTGGATTCACTGCTGTTCCAGTCCCGGGACGGCACCCCGCTGACCACGGCGAACGTGCGCCGACAGCTGCGACAGGTGCTCGAGGGAGCGGGCATCAACGGGGTGACCCCGCATATGTTCCGCCGCACCGTGGCCACCGCAGTTAACGACAACGCCAGCATCGAACTCGCCGCAGAACTGCTTGGCCACACCGACACCAGGGTCACGGTGATGCACTATATCCAACGCAGCGAACTCGTGAACCCGGCTACCGCGGCGCTCCTCGACCGGGCGTTTGCAAAGGACGAGGACTGAATGCGGTGCTGCCACTGACACATTGGGTTGCTGTGGGCGAAGAGGTGGAAGCCCCACTCTCGAAGCGCGAGGAATAGGATTTCGCCATGGACAGCAGGGAGATCGGCAAGAGCGAAGTCCAGAAACCGGCCACGGGCACAGCGGCACAAGTTAACGCCGCCTGGACACTGCCGGAAGCCATGACAGGCAGAGCAAGCCCCGCGAAAGCGGCGGTCGGCGACAAGCCGGTCTTCGCATACATCTCCAGCTTGCCGCAGCCCCAGCGCGGCATCGCCGAAGCGGTCGATGCACTCGCGGCCAAGACGCTGCCCAATCTCCAGCGCTCCGTGAAGTGGGGCATGGCGTACTACGGCGTCGGCGACGGGTGGTGCTTTAGCTCCGGCGGCTTCGCCGGCCACATTAAGCTCATGTTCATCAATGGCGCGGCGCTCGACCCGGTACCTACGGTGACGCCGGTGGGGATGGGCAAATCAACGCGCGGTGGACGACCTCGACAAAGGCCAGATCACGGCGTGGATGAAACAAGTAACGTCCGGTGCCCGATGTCGGAAGCAGAAAGCATTGAACCCGAGGCTTGCCTGCGAGGCCTGCGAGGCCTGCGAGGCCTGCGAGGCCAGAGGCCGCTGGGATCGCGTGACACACGAGTCGAAGCGTTTCGATGGTTAAGTCGCCCTGAGGGAATCGGGTCGATACTCAATGTGTCGACTGGGTCGTAGACGATGCCGCAAGGTTCTGAGCCGCCCATGGGACGCGTCTCTCGACCGCCCTGTCTAATGCCCACGAGTTGCTGGGATCCAGATGAACGTGCTCGACCTCGTGCGTATCACGCCCCATCATCGGGCCCAATACCGGGCGGGGTAAAGGCGACAATGTCTCAATTCCGTGCGGTCAGAACCGGCTGCTTTCGGGGGAGTGTCCGCAGAAGGTCCGGCTTTTGAAACGGTGTGGCTGGTTGCGATCGACGCTCAGTTCGTCGCCTTCGCGAAGTCAACTCGCCAACAAAGTTGTGTCCGTAGTCCGATGGTGGGACTCCGGAATTAGTCCTTCTCTACTCCGCGCAAATTGGCGTGTCTGGACCTATTCGGCCGGAAGCTAATGGTCGACGACCTGGTTGAGCACTGAATCATACGAGACCGCCATTCCGCTCTCAACGTCCGTGATCGTGAGTTTGTAGGCCGCGCGGTCAGGTGTTGGAAGGTAGCTCAGATGCATGTCCGCGGGCAGTTTCGAGTATGTGGCAGTGGCGGAGGATATTGTTCCGTCCGTGCCGATGGCGAGACCTTCCGGAAGGCCTCCGTGGTCGCGAGAGAAGTTGAGCCCAACACCTAACGCGAAGGTCACGTGTCTCAAGTTGGCGCGGAACTGACCAGCAGGCGCGGTCACGTCAGCGCCTTCGATGGGCGCTACGACACGCGCTCTGGCTCCGTTGCTACGCGACGCATTGTCGATTAGGTGCGGCTCGGCGGGCTGCGTCAGGTTGATTAGCGGTGCCATCGTAGGAACCGCCCGCCGCGGCGCCGACTAGGTCCGTGCTCCTCGCTCTCTCACGTCCCGCTCGTATCGCTGGTGGCGATGAGAGTGCTGACGACAAGGAGGAAGGAGATGATCGGTGCGGTGATAAGGGTGCAGACGGACCTGATGGTGGCGTCGGTAGGACCGAGCTTGAGCCGAGGCTGCCCGATCCAGGCGGAGGATGGGGGCGGTGAAACAGACGCCGCGCCGACGGAGCCTGGTCCAGCACCTACTTACTCCATAGATTTGAGCCCACAGGGCATTCGATCCTTGGAACAGCGAATGCGCGAGCTTCGTGACGAGTTCTTCGAACCCGGCACGCGATCAAACTCCCGGACTATGTCACACAGTCACGGGGCCGATCGCGAACTCTTTCGCACTGGTGATCCGGGGCGATTGAGCTGTTCACTGTTGAATCCTCACGTCCGGGACGACAAGGCAGTCGAGTTGGACGAGGCGTTAGCCCGTGGTGGTAATGATCGCTGCGGCGGTCGTCGCCAGCTCAAGTGCGAGCGTCAGGCCTGGGTCGCGCGAAGTAGGGCCGGTAGATCCCACGGAAGGATCATAGCTTCGACGCTGGGATGCGCGACCCCTCGATCAACAACGACAATGCCCGCAATAGGCCGTCCCTCAAGCTCGACGTCAAATGCGGCGAGTGCTTCAGGCGCGCTTAAATTCGGCGCGAACTCGAGGAACTCTGCATCGCCAAGGCCGGTTGTCGGAACCGATGAAATACGGGCTCGTCGGAAATCCTGCGCGGGATGCCATCGCTTCACGGCAATCCAACGAGCAAGAGCACCGACGGTGAGAACTCCACTAAACATTCCGGAAGCCAAAACCGGGACTTGCGAGTAGTCGTACTCGCGAACTATCGAGAGAAAATCCTCGACGGTGTCGTCCTCCTGAACACTCATGACGACCTGCGGGCCGATCGCGCTGAGAGCGGAGACTGGCTCCATGACCCTCTGCGCGAGAGCATCGAAGTCAGCAACAGTTTCTGGGCGGGGATCGGCGATCGCGACCCCATGGGCGGACGGTTCCCAATGCGCCAGGGCATTTCTAAGGTATCCGTAAGTCGACAGCTGGAGCGCTTGTGCCTCGGTCACCTTCGTTTTGGAACGAAGGTCATCCACCAACCGCTTGAAGGGGTATCCCTCATCCTTCCGGAGCTGTCTGCGCATCCAGCGTTCTAGGTTGGTGAACGTGCGTAGGAAGTGTTCACCGAGGGCCTCTCCATCGTCGAAGCTGTCCTGCGTTGTCATGACCGGCTCTTCTCGTGATGTTGTGTCCTGTGAGCAGAGACTACTGGTGCTAACGCCAATCGAAAATAGGGCCACACTGCAAACTGAAAACAGGGCCGCTGTCGTGCGGCGCTACTGGTGCCGCAGCCACTGTAGCCCCGGCACTAGATGGCGCAGTCTCACTTTGAAGGCGAGGCGGCGCCAGCCACGAACTTCTCCTAGAACGTTCAGCTTGGGCACGACGCTCGGTACGCGCGGAGAATGATCGACCGGCGCAGAATGTGTCCGTTCAACGTCCGGCTTGCGGGCAGGTGGCTGCTGCGTACATGCCCATGCGAACTCGCCCAGAGAGCTTCGGAAACTCAGCTGCACGAGGACCGGTGGAAAACATGCGGTCGGATTGATTGGCAACCGTATAGTTGCTAATATTCAGGAATGGATCCGGTCTTCCGCAGTGCGGACAGTTGTCAATGGCCAATCGCGGTTAAGTCAAGGATCCGAGGGGCACGGTACCCTCGAGGATCGTTGCTGCTTCGGATGCGAATAACCCCACCCAGTCATTTGGCGAATCGTCCGGAGGAATCCTCTGCAGTTTGGATGCCCGCTTCGGCGTGCCCCAAATTGGCTGCCGCGGCAGGCGCGCCCACGCGTCTGTAGCAGTGGTTGCCAGGACATGCGCCTCACGATCGAGCGCATGGTGCGAGGCACCTGAGCTCTGGATGGGCGTAGGGGATCGGCTTCGGCCGGTCCCCTACTCGCTAACGGCACCGCTGAGAGGCAGCGCGAGCCTCCGACGTGACGCGGACAACAAATTGCCACGCCTCTCGCTTGAGGACCGTCTGGAAGCCAGGGTCTCGCCACACTTGTGAGGCACCGTGGCCGAGTGCTACGACAAACTCGCGGCGGCAGGCTGGGCCGAGTCGATGAGGGCCATAAGATCACCTCCTTCCGAGGGTTTGAATAGGTTGTCGGCGCTCGAGCGGATGTGCTCCCGACCGCTCACCGTGCGACTCGCTCTTCGCAAAGTCGTTCAGGCTAAGGGATCCAGAACGTCGCCGTCAAGTTGTGCCAGTCGGGGGGCATTAGGGCGCCTGTGAACCGAGTCGAACACTCGTCTGGCACCGATTGAGCGCCTTCGCGATCTCGACTTGACAGCCCCTGGTCGCAGCGATAGCCTGATCAACTTTGCTTTCGGTGGCCCAAGCCTGCGCTACCGCCGCACGGTCAACTCGCAAGGACCACGCCGACGAACGAATAGCAAGGGAGGTGAACTCATGAGGAAGTATTACGGCGACCAGACCTGCTGGTCTCGTGGAGAGGTGAACGACGCCCGTCTGCACCAGCACTCCGGACCACAGCACGCTTTCGGCGGCTTTGAGAAGGTGAACAACGGGGATGGCTCGTTCTGGATGCGCGAGACGCATCGCTGATCCCTCGACGTCCCGCTCGGCAACATCGGCAAAGGTTGTCGAGCGGGGCGCACGTCCGCCGCCAATTCCAGCGGCGGTTCAATAGCATCAGATCAACAAGACGAAAGGGTTCACCTTGTCAGATCCAATAGGCACAGCCGACCTGACCACGGACGGATCGGCTCGAGGGCGCGCCAACCCCGCTTACGGATCCGACTGGGTAGGGATCGATACGCGCACCATGAAAGCTCGGCGCGAGACGCAGCAGACGCGCGAACGGGAGGCGATCGCTGACGAGACAGCGCGGCTCAGGCGTGACGAAGATGAAGTCCTCGCTGCTGTTGAGGATAACGAAGTCATGGCAGCTCCTGCCACGCCACGTCACGAGCAAAGAAAGCAAACTTCACAGCATCGGGCCCGGCCAATCGCCCTCGTGGAGCGGCTGCACATCCAAAACCTGCGGTCCTTCGCGGGACCGCATGATGTGCCGTTGGCGCCGATCACGCTCATCTATGGCCCAAATTCGGCGGGCAAGTCGACCATCCTCAAAGGCCTCAAGCTGTTCATGCAGGTTATTGACTCGGGACGAAGCGACGCGCTCCACCCCTGGGACGACGCGTTCAAGGAGTCCGCCGCCCGGACGTTGATGACCTACGCAGAACCTGACCCCGATGACCCGACTGGGTTCCAATGGTGCACCCCGCTTGTTTTGGGAATCGACTTCAGAACTCACGACAACAAGCTCGCGCGTGCAGAACTTGGATACGACTTGAACCCGGTAGGTTCGGTCGACTTACACTCCACTGCGATCGGCTTGCTCGACGAGGGTGAACTCTCTCGGAAGAAGTTCACGCCCCAGGACTTCGCCGACGAACGGGAACCGTTTCACCCAGGGGACTTTGGTGAGGTCTTGCTGACACGCTTCATCGTGGAGGAGAGTCGGGCCGGTGCCGAGTGGTCGAGCGAGACGCGACTGGCGGACGCAGAGCTTTTTGCACACGACGACCGCTCACTCCAGGCTGGCCTGTTCGAGATGGCTTTCTTACTGAAGTACCTCGGTCCACATCGTGGCCATCCAGGCCGGGACTACGACCCTGTCAGTGGCGCGTTCAATACGAGCTGGTTTGACATGTACCGCAAGCCGCAACGCGCAGGATTCACCGAATTCGACCTCTTGAATCAGATGCTGGCCCAGCTCGAGATTCCCTACATGTTTGAGCAGGACCCTCTTGCGAAGCTCCGGGAGCCACTCGAACGACTATGGATCATGAGGGACGTCCGATCGGGGGCTCCCGTTGCGCTTGATCAAGTGGGGTACGGAGTCAGCCAGCTCCTACCCGTGATCGATCTGTGCGTCCACGCACAGAAGCAGATCATCTGCGTGGAGGAACCGGAATTGCATCTTCATCCGCGGCTGCAGGCTCGCCTGGGCAACTTGTTCGCGACGGCTGCCGTCGGGCGCGGGAATCAGATCATCGTAGAGACGCACTCGGAGAGCATTCTTCTGCGAACTCGGCGTCTCATCCGCGGGGGGAAGCTTCGTCCGGAAGAGGTGGCAGTGATCTACGTCGACAACACCGGCGAGAGTGGAGTCACCGTCCGTCGACTGCGACTCGGTGAGCGAGGTGAGCTCCTCGACCCGTGGCCGACAGGGTTCTTCGATGATGGACTCGCCGACATCCTAGGTAGCACGTCATGAGCATTCCTGCGACTGTGTTGGTTCCCGTCGCGGTCGATCCCGCCGCTCTTGGTGATCACCCGACCGCCCGGGACGGGCTCATTCATCGGCAGATTGCGAGAACGCTAGAGGCACACGGAATCCTCACCCTGGGGAATCAAGACGGCGACATGCTTCACGCTGCCATCGCTGCACTCGACGCTAACTCCCGAGAAACCTGGGACCTGCTGATCAAAGGCCTGAGCAGCATGAACCGCGTCGACACTGACTTGCGCGGCATGCCCACGGCGAGAGCACTCGATCTCCTCGGTAGTTCGAACGAAACCGCGCAGCTGATCCGGGTGTTCGTCGCGAGCCAGAATGCCGCCGGAGCTAAGCAAGTCGACTACGTTTCGGGATACCGCACGATCAACGGCACGGACATTGTCCTCGCCGCCACCATCGACAAGTCTCCTGCTCTAGTCGACGCACAGAAAGTCGGCAAGTTTCCTCCAGGCACCAACAGGTCGGACGTTGGCGACGGGATCCTGCGACCCGCTGCAGCGCGGTCTGGCAGAGTCATGGTGCTCGATCCGCACTTGTTCGACGACATCCTTGGTACCGCACGTGGATCTCAGCGCGACCACGTGGAGTGGTTGGTCGAAGTCATGGCAAGTAGCCTGCGGCCCGGCTCAAACCTTGTTCTCGTGGCCGATTTTCCAAACGGCCGACGACGGGACAACCGACCGCTCACGATCAACCTAGCGAAGCAGGAGATCGAAGTCGCTGTCCGAAAAGGCCTCGCGCTCAGAACTGAGCAGATAACGGTCGTGGTCACCTTGGTGCAGGGTCCGAAGCGCGAGGTTAAGATGAGCAACAGGTACCTTCACTTCGACTGCGGCGTCGCCTTCGAGGTGTCGCACGACATCCTGCGGTTGGGTAGCCAGACGAACCCGGCACCGGACCATCTGACATTTCGCCGACTGGACCCTTCCGAGACCGAGCACGTGACACGAATCGCGGCAGGGTACACCGGCTACACGCCGGAAACCGCGCGCGTCCAGTGGGCGATGCAGATTCCCTGATCGGCCCACTGCAGTCGACCAACATCTGCGGAGAAGGGGCATGCCTGAGCGGCTGGACGGCTGGACGGCTGCCCGATTGAACCGATCAAAGACACCAGTAGCCGCGCGTTCTGCGGCGTTGCTGGCTGTTGAAACGATCGGCGTTCCCGAAGTCGAGCAGGACGCCGATGGAGGCTCGGTCCCGCACCAATAGTCCCTGAGGCAGTTCCCGTGGAGCGCAACGTGCGCATAGCCGGTGGTGTCCCTCCGGGCTACCAATTGGCGGGGCGTGAGACGTCTCGTAGTCCCACTGCATGTGGGACTGCTGAAGCTCTGGTTCCTGCTTTCAGGCCTTCGGGTTGGCGACTCGAAGGCCACCAACTACCCATCCAAATCATTTCTAACGGACCGGAATTGACCCGGTACGATAGGAGACAGTGAGCCGCCCGGTTCCCTGTAAGGACAAGGGAACCCGCGAGTTTTCGAAGACATTCGACAAAGACCGAGTTAAGGCTCTAGCCTTCAGAAGGTTGAGGGTTCGAATCCCTTCGGGCACAAGATTGTGATGAGCGCGGCTCACCCATCTCGCGCGGGTGTCCTGCCGAGAGTTACTCTTACCGTTGCCGGGTTGTTTCAGGTCTGCTCAATTCTGGGCGCTCAGTGTAGTTCCCGCCTACCGGCAATTCACGTTTAGGCTCGCCGTCGGTGGCCCCTCTTTCTGAACACCGCGACGGGGCGGCGGACCGGTCGGCATGATTGCCGCCAGTAGGTTGGGAGGCGTGCACATAGATCGAGTAGATGTCGAGCGGTTCCTGGGTTTTGAGCGTTTGAGCATCGAGGTCGATGCGCAACTGCAGCTGATTGCTGGCCCGAACAATGCCGGCAAATCGTCATTGCTCCGACTTCTCGAGGCCTTCTTCTCTGACCCGTCTAAGGAGGACCTACAGCGATTGAAGCCATTGCACGAGTACTACGTCCACGGCGGCCCTCGCATGATGTCGAGCATTCAGGTGCAGTTCGCTGGCCTCACCGAGGAGGAAGCCGAGTATTTCTCCGACGCGGTGACAAACGGTGTATTCGCGATTAGGGTCTCCTGCTCGCGCGCTGGAAACATCACCTACCATGCAAGCCACACCTCAGCCCGCGCGCGCGAGTTCTATGAGCGAGTGCTCGAGTCTTTCAGTTTCGTCAAAATTCCGTCCGTGCGGGTGAGTGAGACCGGGCAGGGAGAGAACGATCAGTCGCTGGTACGTCTTTACGAGACGCTCAAAGGCGTACTGGTGCGTTCGGGAGGTTCGCGGAAGACCCAGCTTCAGAAGGACTTCGAGGAGGCTATTGCGCCGGTCGAGACGCTCGTGCATAAAGTGCTGAGCGAATCGGTGGCAGCAGTGTCTTCAGAGCTTCCCTTCCGTGAGCGCGAGCTCGGCATCAAACTGCCGGACTCTCGGCATGCCTTGCGCGGAATGCTTCAGCAGGCCGTCATTACGAGCAAGGACGAAATCGAGGTCTCTATCGCCGAACGCGGTACCGGGTTCCAATCCGCGATGGTGCTCGGGATCCTGCGGTACGTGGCCTCCCGGAGTAAACAGACCGCCGGCAAGGTTGTGTTTGTCATCGAAGAGCCCGAGGCGTTCCTCCATCCTCAGACCCAGCGCGCGATGGCGAAGATTCTCCGAGAAATCTCCGGCGACGCGCAACTCCTGGTAACGACCCACAGCCCGGTTTTGGTGGACTCGTTCTCGGTCAGCCGGATCATCAGGCTACCGCTGATTCCTGGCGGGATGACATACACTGCAAAGCGTCATAACTTCACTGAAGCTGACGAGGGTCGGCTGACGAGGTACTGCGACGCGACCAACAGCGAGCTCGTATTCGCGAACGCGGTGATTATTGTCGAGGGGTATGGCGACAAGCTCATGATCGACTTCCTACTGGAGAGGATTACCGGGGGGGCCGGCGGGCACTACGCGATGGGCATCGCGGTCATCGAAGCCTCCAGCATTGACACGATTCCTCATCTCCTCAATCTCGCGCAAATCTTCGGTGTGCGCGCCTACGTCATCACCGATAAGGACGGGGTGCACAAGGCCGGTGGCAACGGAAAGCGAAAACTTCTCGAGGCCCTTAAAACGAGAGCACCGAAGCCGACGCAGGAGGACCTGCGCCTAATCCATGAACTCGCCGACACTGAGGTGACGAACCTAACCAAGGCGCTAGCCCAGCAGAACGATCTAAATGCGCTTCTGTCGGCTTGGGATGCGTTTGTGCTTGCCTCCGATCTGGAAGGACTGCTACTCGACACTCTGGGCCAGTCAAATCTCGCTGCCCTGCTCGGCCCCGACGGGAGCAGAGACGTTGATCGGGCGACGGCTGAGAGGTACGCGCAGGGGCGTCAGGGCTACGAGGAGATGGCGTCCTGGCTAGGATCCAAGGGTTGGAACTCGACGCGCAAGACCTCAGCCAAGGCGAAGCCGCACCTGCCGTCTGCGCTGCTGCGACAGTACCTAGGCTCCAACCGACATCCGCGGGCCGCAGCTCCCCTTGAGGTCTGGCTTCGCAGCATCGTGGCTGGCCAGGAGCGATCTCCACTCTGATCGATATCATCTCTCAAGGAAAACCCACTCGAACCAGCTGAACCCGGTCGCGGTCTCCGGGCGTTTCGCGCTGAGCATCCTCGAGTTCAGCCCTCGCCCCCAAGCCGGCGCCCTAACCACCCTCTTTGCTCGCCGTGCCGTTCGAGAAGCTGCACCAATGTCACTGATTGGGCACTGAATGGCGGATCGACTCCTCGTCCGGAGGGAGTCCTGCTTCGGGCTGGTAGCAGCCGTTTCGAGTGTGACGTTGAACGAAAACCGGAGCCGTCTCATCTCATTGCTCTCTTTCGTTGCGCGCGCCGCGTTCGTCGGACCGTCCTCAAACGATTGCCGGTGCCGTTTCTCATCGACGCCCCCAATCCCTCCCCGTTTGTCACTCCGTTGTGATGCGAACCCGACCGCAGACCGAGCGCCAGCACGGCCGTGCTCGATTACATGCGGCCGGCACGGGGAATCCTTTTGGAGGCTCGGAGTGCACCAAAAGGGGTTCAAATGGCCATCATTTAGTCATCAGAATCAATTTCAGCCGACCCAAATTTACCGAGTACAATTGGAGGCAGTGAACCGCTCGGTTACCTGTAAACACAAGGGAATCCGCGAGTTTTCGGAGATTTTCGGTAAAACCCGAGTTAAGGCTAGAACCTTACAGGGGGTCACAGGTTCAAATCCTGACAGCCCACCAAAGGGCCGCTCTCGAAACCGTTCGCGAACTGGCCAAAAGAAATCGCTCCTGAGGATTCTCAGGAGCGATTTCTGGTTTCTGCGGTTGAGGTGTCCGTTCGGGGACGCGTTTCTCGAGTTGTGGGTGTAATCCGACGGTTCAGCATGGTTTCGGGCTCACCGGATTGTTCTGGATGGCGGTGTGCTGCCCTCTCAGGCGGTGTCAGCGACGCTGGTGCGCGTCTAGGTTCGACGCGGTGGTCCGCCAGTCTCGTCGGAGGATGCTTGAGGTTTCGATTTCTCGGGCGGGTGACGCCGGGCGGATAGGTGCCCGTGTAAGCATTGCGGAACTCTCGGTCGCGCCGGCGCACAATGGCGACTGCGGGTTCGCCGATGGCGTCCTTCTTCGCGTCCTCTTTGATTTTGTCGCTGGTGAAGGCGGCGATCTTGCGCAGGTTGAAGTTCGTCAAGAGCACCGTGACGATGATCTGTGCGGCGCCGAATCCGCGTACCAGACGTCGTTTCGAAGACGCGAGGTCTTCTCTTCCGCCTGCTTTGACCTGCGCGTTAAGGGACTCCATGCTGTTGCGGGCGTGAGTGTGGAACTCTTCCCTCTCTTTGGTGCGGTAGTCGAAAGCTTGTTTCTGTCGACGGTATTTGGCCGTGTCGAACGAGGCGTCGTGCGTCTCGCACGTATCTCTTCATGAAGAGAGACCTGAACGGCATTCCCCGCCAGGGTCAGATCGACTGAGGCCCCGGAGTATGGAACACAATGGGAGAGTGCTCTATCCATGAAAGGTCGCATACTGCTACCTTTCAGCCAGCATTCCTAGCCGAAGGGTTTGTCATGGCTGACGTTCGCGCTGTCCCACCCAAACTGATGGTGGTCGTTCCAGGCTTGAGGAGTTCGAACATACAGTCCGTCGTCGATAAAGTCCGAGCAACACACCCGGACTACCGGGTCGAGTTGGTACCTCATGGAATCGGGCTATTCAGTCGCACACGGACTCTGGACAAGGCATCTGCCGAACTAGCTCACCAGATCCGGGGCTTGACTGGGGAAAACACTGGAAAGTTGGCGACACAGGTTGTCCTCGTTGGACACAGCTTGGGCGGCATCCTCATTCGGAAGGCCTACCTCTACGGCCTTGGCTATGACCGCGACAGCGGTGATGAAACGCCGGATGTCTGGCCATCGACGGTCACACGAATCGTCTTGCTCGGCTCTCCCAACGCAGGGTACAGGGACGAGAACATCCCCGGCGGCCCGTTCCTTCGTGTGCTGGCTGGACTTGGGAACTTTGCTGTGGAAGCAGTTCGTTCCGGGGGCTTCTGGCTCGCGAACCTTCGGCTCAGGTGGTTGGAGGTGATGCGCAAGCTGAACAACGACGCGAACGCGAACGCGGACGCTCAGGTCCAGTCCCCGCTCGTCGTTCAGGTGTATGGCAAGGAGGACAAGGTGGTCACTCGTGCTGATATCGACGACAGCGACTACATGCCTCGTACGGTCCGGGCGGAGATTAGTACGGGCGACCACGAGCAGATCGTCGACCTGACCGATCCTGCCACTAAGCAGCTGCGGTGGGAAGAACTCGAACACGCCCTCTTCGGCCGCTTCCCGCATGCCGACGAGCACCTCGAGGTTTCAACGGATCCGGTCTACTTCATCCTGCACGGCATCCGAGCGTCCGCGTACGACGGTTGGGTCGGCGACCTCACAAAGGAACTACAGCCCGGACAGGAGCACCACCGCGATGAGGACCGGCTGCCGAAGGTCTACTCACTCAGCTACAAGTTCTTTAGCGCCATCGAGTTCGCCCTCCGGCGCAGCAGGCGAGCTAATGTCCGTCAATTTCTGGACCAGTACATGGAAGCGATACTGAGCCACGAGCCCGACGATTTCGCGTTCATTGGTCACAGCAACGGCACTTACATGATGGCATCGGTGATGCAGCAGGTACCCGCCGTCAGATTCAGGCGCATAATGCTTGCTGGGTCAGTCCTGCCGTCGGACTTCGATTGGAAGGGGCTCTTCGACAATCAGCAGATAGGGCATTATGGGGCTGACGGTCTTTGGGAGAAGGGCGACGTCCACAACGACCAGGCGCAGAGGGACTACCCCGTCGGGATCCTCGCCAACGGACTCCGTCTGCTCGGGTATCGCGACATAGGACCCGGCGGTTACCGAGGATTCGAAGGCAATTCGGCCTCAGGGGTCACCTTCCACCGAACTTCATTCCCGAGAGGTCACGGCGCGGCGTTGATGCAGCACGAACACTATCCCCCACGCATGCACGAGCTCGCTCGATTCCTCTCGACGGGGCAGGTCTGCTCTGAGCCTCACGAACCAATCGACAAGACATTTGCGTTCTGGAGCAGGAACGCGAAGGTCATCATCTTCATCGCGCTCCTCTTGATCGCTATCGTGCTCGCTGGTGCGACATGGTGGCTGAGTCTGGCAATTGGGCCGTGGGCACTCCTCGTCCTAGGAGTCGCTCTCCTGCTTGCGTACTTCGTACTGCGAACGTTCTGACCGACACGGCCGCCGCATCTACGCGGGGCAGGAGCACCTCGAATGGCCCCCCTGCCAGTCGATTTCGTGGGCAGTTCGCCAGAACCGCGAGGTCGGAGAGCTCCGTCCACCTCGACGTTCCGAAGGTAGCGCTGGGGGTCACGATGGACAAAAGACCCCCTGCCTATGCGCGGGCCTTAGCCCTTGAACGAGTGCAGCTACGGTTGCGCGCTTAGGCAGTTAGCCAGTCTGTCTGTCTCCATAGAAGGAGATCGCGGTTCCCGTGCCAGGTTAGGGGCGGGGCTTCCAGCCGTCCGGGCGGAAGGTGTCGTTTATGCCAGCCCTGAACCTTATTGATCACTTCTGCGCTTCAGCCTGGGCCGCGAGCATGGCAGGCGCCCAGTCCGAGCCGGTACCAGGCTTCCTGGGACGCCGCGTGTGACGCGGTGCCGTCGGGCCATGAGGCATAGTACGCGCCCTGGTAGCTCGTGGTCTTCGGATAGTCGGTGTCGTCGAAAAGCTCGGCGCCGGCCGGCGGGTGTCCATTGCACTTGCACTGCTGACACACGATGTCGAGGTAACGGTGCGCAGCATCTTCCGTTCGGCCGGACGGACATAGCGGCGCGTTATCGGACAACCGAACGACGTAGCCCATGGCGATACTTGCGGTTCGTAACGAGCTGAGTTAGGCGTACAGTTCGGGCCGGCGATCCGCGAACACGTGGTTGACAGGAGAGCTCTCGCGTCGTCGCGCCTCGGGAAGATCCATTTCGGCGATCGCTATTCCGGGCTTGCGCCGGCGAGCAAGCACACGTCCTTGCGTGTCGATGAGCGCGGAGCCGCTCGCGAACTCTTGGTTTCGCTCGAGACCTGTGCGGTCGCTGCACGCGACGTACACATGGTTGAGTCGTGCGGTTGCGCGCGCTACCATCACCTGCGCAGGCTGGGCTGCTGGGCCGCTGAGGTCACGTGACCAGTTGGTCGGCACCGCTATGAGGTCCGCACCGCGCATGGCGATTGAGCGCGACATCTCCGGGAACTCCAAGTCGTAGCATATGAGCACACCGACCCGACCCCATGGTGTCGCAATTATCGGCGGTGCGTCATCGCCGGGCGTGAAGAACCGCTTCTCACGGTTCCACAGATGGCTTTTTCGATAGACGCCGACAATACCATCCATGTCGATGATGGCGGCGCTGATGCAAAATGTCCCGTTTGGCATTCGCTCCGCGAATCCGGCGATCACGATGCCCGGCCTATCGCCGAGAGCCTCGGACAATGCTGAGAACACCGCATGGTCCAGTGTAATCGCGAGGGTGTCGACCTCATCCTTAGAATCGAACATATAGCCGCTGAGGCATAGCTCCGGGAGCACGACGATGTCTGCGCCCCGCCCTCGGGCGCGTCGGATGAGATCAGTCGCGCGCCTGGCATTTGCGTTTAGATCGCCGAAGACGGGATCGAATGTGGCGACGGCAACGCGAGCGCTCATGTGTTGGCCCCAACTGAGGCTTCCGCGGAGCGCAAGCGAACTTCGAGGCGGCGTGCTGCGGCAACCACCTCCTCCACAGCGTGATCGGTGCGATTGGCGAGTCGGAACGTCGGGCCGGAGACGCCGAGAGCAGCGATAACGCTGCCATGGTGGTCGTGGATCGGGGCTGCGATGGCGAGTAGACCTGTTTCGAACTCGTCAACGACGACGCAATAGCCCTGTGCCTTTACTCGGGCGATTTCCTCGCAGAGCGAGTCGATGGACTGTACCCCCCCGGGACGAGCGCTTTGGATCGGCCGGTCGGCAAAGAGGGCACGAATGTCGCCGGCACTCATGTCGCTGAGCAGCACGCGGCCGACTGCCGTTAGGTCGAGCGTCCAGTGCTGCGAGGTGGCTTGGATCGAATGGTTCGCCTCTCGCTGGGCAACCGTGACCGCCTCAATTCCTGACCGGACGGACACGTAGACGGATTCGTCGAGGACTGCCAGCAACTGCTCTAGAACCAAACTCGCACTGGCGACCAGGTGCTGCTCACCTGCGGATTGTGCCATTTGGAAGATCCTCCAACCCAGGCGAAACGCGCGCGTACGCGGATCTCGGTCGACGAGACCGTATTCGGCCAGAATCTTCAGCGTTCGCGATGCCTGGCTCTTATCGACAGCGAGGCTATCTGCGACCTGTGTCACACCCACTCCTGCCTCTCCCCGGTTCTGAGCACTTTCGATGATGCGCAGAGCATCGAGGGCGCGCCGCACCCCGGTGTCGCGTGCGGCTATTTCGATGCCTTTCGGCGTAGTTGTCATATTTGCAACTCTAGTTTCTATATTGCCAAATTGCTAGGTCATCACTTAGCATAACGAACGTTGGCAAGTAGCCCGGATGGACGAGCGGTCGGCGAAAGAAAACAAACATCGAACTTCGAAGGAGAAGTAGTCAATGGCACACAGCATTTGGCGAAGGGCCTCGGCCGTAGCTCTCATAGCAGGCTTGGGATTAACCATGGCGGGATGTTCGGGCGGCGCGTCCGCACACGGCGACGACGTCGTACTGAAGTTCCTCAACTACGGTGACTGGGTTGGCGCGACGGAAATCGCTGACTTCGAAGCCGCACACCCGGGCATCAAGGTGAAGCAGATGGCGCTGCCGGAGGGCGGATCCTCTGCGCTTGCCGCGCAGCTCGCTAACAACAAGGGCGCATATGACCTGGTCGCCGTAGGCAACGCCACTGCAGGCCGCCTCCAAGCAGCCAATGTTCTAAGCAAGTTCGACCCGGCGTCCGTCCCAAACCTCGCGAATATCCCCGACGAGTACCGGGAGCAGTTCCCCTGGGGCGTACCCACGGACCTTGGCAAGGTCGGGATCCTCTACAACAAAGAGCAGATCGCCGACCCGCCGAAGAGCTGGAAGGACCTCTTCAAGAACGCGGACAAGTGGTCGGGCAAGATCTTGTTCCCGGACTACGACATCGACGTCGAGTCGATCGCGCTCCTGGCGCTCGGTCACGATATTGCCACCGAGGACAAGGGCGAGCTCGCTGAAGCGGAGGAGCTCGTCAAGAAAATCAAGCCACACCTGCTGGCGTTCGGTGGCGAGCCGGCAAAACGGCTCAGCGACAAATCAGTCGATATCGCGGTCGCCTACGATTATGCGTTTGCCTCTGCCAAAAGCGACACCATCGGCTGGATCTCACCGAGCGAGGGCACTCCCGGATACATCGAAGGCGTGGTGGTTGCTCCCGGTACAAAGCACCCGAAAGAAGCCCTCGCGTTTCTGAACTCCCGTCTCGAGCCCGAAGTGTACGGGGACTTCATCAACAACACCGGCGCATCGTTCATCATGCCTTCAGCCGAGCCACACATTAGCAAGGACATTCTCACGAACCCCGCGCTGATCCCGAACGCCGACTCACCGTTCATCACCTTGCAATTCATTTCAGCGGAGGCAACGCAGAGCCGAGCCGAGATGTGGAACAGGATCAAGGCCGACTAATGACGCGGTCGACGGTGATGCGGTCTTCGACGAGCAAACGCGGCATGCGATCTGAAGATGGTGCCTCGAAGCAAGGGGCAGGCCGCCAAGGGTTCATCGCTCGCTGGGGTGGGTGGCTACTCGCCGGCCCGATGGTTATGTACGTCGCACTGTTCTTCGCAGTGCCGCTCGTGCTGCTCATCATCTACAGCGTCTCAGAATTCGACATGCTCACACTCACCACACGGCCCGGATTCACGCTCGACAACTACATCAACGTGTTCAGCCCCACCTACGTCGGCGCGATCCTACGTTCTCTGGTGATGACCCTCCTAATGATCGTGATCTGCGTGCTGCTCGGCTACCCGGTCGCACTCACCATTAGCCGGGCCCGGGGCCGGGCAAAGGGCCTTTTACTGGTCGCGATCATCGTGCCGTACTGGATCAGCTTCATCGTCCGTGTCTACGCTTGGCTCGATCTCCTTGCCCCAAGCGGCATCGTGTCGAAGAGCGCCGCGTTGTTCGGCATTATCCCGCCGGGCTCGCAGCTCGGATACTCCGACTTCGCGATTGCCATTGGCATGGTTGCCGGATACCTGCCACTGATGATCCTGCCGCTGTTCATGGCTCTCGACCGTATCGATCCCGCCATGATCGAGGCGGCCGCCGACATCGGACTGACCCGAATGAAGGCCTTCTGGAAGATCATCGTGCCGTTGTCAATGCCGGGGGCCATCGCGGGTGTTCTCCTGGTCGGGATCCCAGCCACGGGAGAATATACGATCCCCGCCGTCCTCGGTGGTGGGCGAACCCTGATGGCGGGAAACCTGCAGGCCGAAGCGTTTCTTGCAACCGGCAATTATCCGTTCGGTGCGGCTATCGCGACAGTGTTGCTGATCGTGATGCTGGTCATCCTGTTCATCTTCCGAAAGAAGCTCGATCGGCTGGGGGATATCACGTGAAGAAATTCCGGGTCTCTCTGGGCGTCATCATCACCGTGTTTGTCCTCGTGATTCTGTACTTACCCATCGGCATGGTCGTTGCCAACGCATTCAACGCGAACGTGAGCCTCATCGGCTGGACCGGGCCCACTTTCCACTGGATCGGGGACGCGCTCGCTGATGAGAGGGTGCGACAAGCCGCAGTGATGAGTTTCGTGATCGCGGCGTTGTCAACGGTTGTGGCCGTTTCTTTGTCGCTGGGCGCTGTTATGGCGGTCTCCCGGCTTCCTAAGTCCGTTGGGGGGTTGTTGCAGACGCTGACCTACGCCCGCCTCATGGTGCCGGAAGTTGTCATAGCGGCAGGTATCCTCATTGCGCTTCGGCAGTTTGATCTGCACCCCGGTATGTGGGCGGTGGTCGCCGGCCACATCATCTTCTGTTCCGCATACGCAACCCTCGTGTTGCAGGCACGTTACGCCACCCTCACCGGCAGATTCGACGAGGCTGCCGCTGACCTGGGAGCGCCCCCCCTACGCGTCTTCCTCCGGGTATTGCTGCCGATGATGATGCCAGCGATCGTTATTTCATCGATCCTTTCGTTCACGTTCTCCTTCGACGATGTCGTGAGCACATTGTTCCTGAGTGGCGCGGATATTGAGACACTTCCAGTTCTGATCCTGAGTCTCACTCGCCAGGGATCATCGCCCGAGATCAACGCGATCGCTGTGATCGTGGTGTTCCTGTCGATAGTGCTGATGAGCCTCATGGGCCTCGCCACATTGCGACCCAAGCGCAACCATCCCGTTCCACAATCCCTCAAGGAGGGGGAACTATGACTTCTTCCGTGCTCACATCGCCCGTGGCAACGATTACGGGCTCAAGGCCCACGCTCCACAATTCGCCGGCATCCGTCCAATTGAGGAACCTCACCGCTGTCTTCGGAAGCAACCAGGTGGTCAAGGGCATTGACCTCGACATTGCTGGGGGAGAGTTCTTCTCGTTGCTCGGCCCATCCGGTTGCGGTAAGACAACGACTCTGCGGATGATTGCGGGGCTCGAACAGGCCGCCGCGGGCAGCATCCTCATTGACGGATCGCCGGTGCAGCAACTCCCCGCGCATAAGCGGCCGGTTCACACGGTCTTCCAAAACTATGCGCTCTTCCCGCACCTGACGGTCGCCGAAAACGTTGCTTTCGGCTTGAAGGAGCGCAGGGAGCCGCGCAAGGCGATTGAGGAAAGAGTCGCTGCGATGCTCGAGATCGTGGAGCTCGACGGCAAGGGTCATTTGCGTCCGCGTGAGTTGTCGGGCGGTATGCAACAGCGCGTCGCTCTGGCCAGATCGCTTGTGCTTGGTCCGCGCGTCCTGTTGCTTGACGAGCCGCTTGGCGCACTGGACTTGCGAATGCGCCGAGCGATGCAGGTATTCCTCAAGCAGGTGCAGCACCAACTTGCGATCACATTCGTGTACGTCACGCATGACCAAGAGGAGGCGTTCGCGATGTCGGATCGCGTAGGCCTCATGAACGATGGTCAGCTCGAACAGGTTGGAGCACCAACCGAGATTTACCGCCGCCCGGCGACCCGCTTCGCCGCCGGCTTCGTGGGCGAGTCGAACACCCTGACCGCGCAAGCGACCGCCGCAGAGGAGGGCCGCTACCACCTTGAGATCGACGGCGTGGGATCCGGATACGTCGCGGGCGCTCCCGGCGAATCGGGCACGGTCACAGCGATCCTACGTCCCGAGTCTGTCTCGCTCGGCGACGGCGACCGCGACGGCGACGATGACTTCGCGGTGACCGGTATGGTGCAGGATGTCGCGTTCCTTGGCGCCCGTACCTCCGTTCGCGTTGGAATCCCAGGCGACACCGTGTTGATTGCCGACTTACCAAGCCATCTCCTACCGGAAGGTATCCGAGTGGGAGCGTCGACGCGCGCGTTTTGGTCGGCGCGGGACGTGTGGGCGGTGAACCGTTGACCTACTCCATCATCGCCCGTTGTGAACGCACCGGACAGCTGGGTATAGCTGTGAGCACGTCTGACGTCGCCGTTGGGGCTCGCGTTCCTTGGATTCGCACGGGAGTCGGCGCAGTGGTCACACAGCATCGGACGGATCCACGGCTTGGTCTCAGAATGCTCGACCTCATGCATCACGGTGCGACCGCCGGTGACGCGGTGGCCGGTGCTCGCGCCTCAACACCGGATGCAGCGTGGCGCCAACTCGCAGCCATCGGTCTCAGCGGCCCCGCCGCCGTATGGACAGGCGACGAAGTCGCGCCCGACGGAGTTTCCGTCGTCGTCGGGAAAGATCACGCGGTGGTCGGGAACATCCTCGCTGGTTCGCATGTTGGCATCGCCGCGAGCGAGGCATTTGCGGAGACTGCCGCGACGCCGCTCGGCGAGCGTCTGGTGCGAGCGCTCGAGGCCGGCCTCAGTGCCGGTGGGGAACCCGATCCGCTGCGCTCCGCATCCCTGAAAGTGCATGGCGACCAAAATTTCCCACTGGTCGACCTCCGCGTCGACGACCACGCTGAACCTGTCGCCGAGCTACGTCGGTTATGGGAACTGTACGGGCCAGCCATGGACGAGTACGTGCGACGTGCGCTCATGCCTACCACGGCGCGAGGCGTCGCTCCCGGAGCGGAGGACTCGTGAGCGACGTGAGGCTGGCCGCGCGCACCGCAGCGAGCACGCTCAAACACAGCTTGGCCGATATTCTCTCGCTCACCGGCGAACTCACATCGATCGACAGCGGCTCATTCGTGCCCAAGGGTGTGGACGCCGTTAGCGAGATCGTCGAGCAACGCCTGGTCCCACTGGGCTTCGAGCCCACCTGGCGATCGATCGGGGTAGCGCGTGGACGTGCACTCGAGCTCGTGCGCAACCTTGCACACGAGGGCGTTCGTCTGCTCGTTCTCGGACACTCGGACACGGTGTGGCCGGAAGGCACCGTCGCGGAGTGGCCCGTGCTGCTCGATGGCGACCGGATTAGCGGGCCAGGTCTCGGGGATATGAAGTGTGCCATTGCGATGGCCGTGCATGCGATCGAAGCGGCGCTAGACCTCGGGATGCCGGGAGTCGCATCCATCACCATGGCGCTCGTCCCCGATGAGGAACTCGGTAGCGTCGACAGCCGCGCCTGGCTTGAGGAATTGGGCCAGCGTACCGACGTATGCCTGACTCTGGAGTCCGGACTCGAGAGGGGTGGTGTCATCACATCGCGCGGCGCGGTCGGCGCCATGATCGTTACGGGAACAGGCCGCTCCGCCCACTCGACCGAGGGAACTGGTATCAGCGCTGTGAGCGCACTCGCCCCGCTCGTGGCTGAACTGGAGGCATTGACCGACCGGGAGGCGCACGCGGTCTGCTCGGTTGGTATCCTTCGCGGCGGCACGGCTCGCCAGGTGGTTCCTGATCTGTGCGAGATACATCTGGACCTGCGTGCGCGGTCGGATGAGGCGGGCCGGCGGCTCGTCGAGGGCGTGCACGCGCTTGCCCGCGAGCGGGCGACCGCCGGTGTGGAGATCGACGTGGTCGGTGGGATCACGAGGCACGCCCTTGTCCAGCAGGGTAGTGATCCGGTTTTTTCGCTTGCGGCAGACATCGCAAGCGAACTGGGGATTGAACTCCGCCGAGTCGCCGAGATGGGTGGATCAGACGCGAGCATCGTCGGGCTGCACGCGCCACTATTCCTGGACGGACTCGGACCGATTGCGTTCGCGCAATGCAGCCGTGAGGAGTGGGTGGATCGTTCGAGTGTGCTCCCACGCACCGCTCTGCTTAGCGCACTCATCGTGTGTGCCGGTTCCCTCTCAAGAGGGCGGGGGACGCCGACATGAATCGAACCGCGCTCACGCTCCGACGAGGCGGGTGCCAATACGTGGGCGGCACTGGCTAGGGACGAAGCCCTCCAAACCAGGCGCTCGTTGACCATCAAGTATGAACAAACCAGAGAGAAGAACACCATGACCACCACCACCTACCCCACCTTGACCGACCAGGCACAGCGTCTCGCCACCATCGACTCACTTGCTGAGGGATTCCGCGCTCGGGCGCGTGAGTATGACGAGAAGGCGATTTTCCCGTACGAGAATTTCCAGGAGCTGCGGGCAGCCGGGCTCCTTTCCCTAACGTTGCCTGTGCGCTGGGGTGGCAGCGGGCTGTGGACTGAGGGTGGGTTTGCGCCCTACTACGAGCTGATTGAACGGCTCGCCGCTGTGGATGCACCAACCGCTCAGCTCTTCCAGGTGCACTCGCACAGCATCGGTATGCTGTCGCACGCTGCGACGGAAGCCCAAATGGAAAAGTACGTCGCCCCGCTGGCCCGTGCTGGCAAGCTGGTCGCCTCGGTCGGCAGTGAGGCGACACCCGGCAAGGTGAACTCAGGCGCGTCGAGTACAACTTTGGTACGCGATGATCAGGGGCGCTGGGTGCTCAACACCGTCAAGCATTTTGCCTCGCTGGGTCCAGCTGCTGATGCATACCTGATTTGGCTTGCTATGCCTGGAACCGAGGGTTATGACCACCGTACAGTCGGCGTGCTCGTTCCTCGGACGGCCCCTGAGCTTGAGCTCATCGACAACTGGGACACGCTCGGGATGCGTTCGACGGTCAGTTGGGGAATCAAGGTCACCGACTATGTTCTGCCCGATGACGCAATCTTCGGCGAGCCCGGTTGGTGGGAAGTTGACGACACTCGCACATTTACTCTCGCATTCGCCGCGAATCACCTCGGTGCAGCTAAGGGCTCCCTCGATTTCACGATCGACTGGGTGCGGTCTCGTCCTGAACTTGCCGAGAGCGAGCTCATCCGCTTCCAGCTCGGCGAGATGGCGTCCCAGCTGCTCGCCGCTCGGGCGGCTCTGTACAGCGCCGCCGACACGTGGGACTCCGGCGACCGCAAAACGGCCGAGTTTGAAAGTGTGCATGCATTAACCGTTGCGAAGCGCGTAGCGCTCGACGTGACCGGACGCTGCCTCGACGTGTGCGGTTCGCGGTCAATGTTTAAGGCGTTCCCGCTTGAGCGGTTCTACCGGGACACCCGCGCGTTTAGCCTGCACTATCGCGTCGATGGCTACACGAAGAACCTCGGCGGCGCACTGCTCGCTGGTGATTTCCGGGTGAATGGCAACGGCGGAGTTACGCCGGTCGCCGAATAGGGAGAGTGCTGGAATGATCACAATTGACCGGACTACAGATCCGCGAGTACTGCGCACCGCGTTCAGCTGCTTCCCTACCGGTGTCGCCGCGCTGTGTGCCGAGGTCGACGGCGAGTTGATCGGAATGGCCGCAAGTTCGTTCACATGCGTCTCCCTCGATCCAGCGCTCGTGTCGGTGTGCATCCAAAACGAGTCTCGCACCTGGTCGCGCCTGGCTCAGGCGCGCCGGCTCGGTGTGAGCGTCCTCGGTGCAGACCAGGGCGCAATCGTGCGCACAATTTCGTCCCGCGAGGGCGACAGATTCGCCGGCACCGAGCCAATGCTCCTTGATGGCGGCGCGGTCGTCCTGCGGGGCGCCCCACTGTGGCTCGAGTGCTCCCTGTGGAACACTATGCAGATTGGCGACCATCTGCTTGCCGTGTTCGAAGTGCACGGGGCGGATGCCGAACCTGATCGTGATCCACTGGTGTTCCATGCGAGCGCCTTCCGTGTCCTTGAGGGACGCGTGTGATCCCCCTGCCACGCTCACATCGTTCGAACGGCACGCAACTATCGAAGTGGATGATTTCATGACGCACCCGCAAGAAGGCCGCACCCGTGAGCTCATTCGGTTGTCTTCGACCCCTGACTCGGCTCCGTACTCCGCGGCGGTAGTGCTGGGGGAGCTGGTGTGGACCAGCGGAGCCTTACCCGTCGACCAGACCGGGGCAACTCCGACCAATTTCCCGGACCAGGTGCGCATGGCGCTCGAGAACCTCGGACAATCGCTCGAAGCTGCTGGCGCGGACTGGTCGACGGTTTTGAAGATAAACGGCTACGTATCCGATATAGGGCGTCTGCCTGAGCTGAACGAGGTCTACACCTCGATCGTGACCGTGCACGGCGCGCCGGCGCGTACCACCGTGGAAGTATCACGCTTTCGCGGTGCGGTGCAGGTCGAATTCGACGCCGTGGCATATCGGTGCGTAAAAGTGGCGGACAAGCAGTGAGCACGATCGTTGTCGGTGCCGGTGCAATCGGACTGTCCTGCGCATACGAACTCGCCGAGCTCGGGGAAGCCGTGCAGGTCGTTGACGCGGCGCAGCTGGGCGCTGCGGCGTCGGCGGGTAACGCCGGCTGGGTCACCCCGTTCCTGTCCTCGCCACGCGCCGCCCCCGGCGCATTCGGTGACGCCGTGCGCAGCCTGTTAACCGCGGACGGACCGTTGCGCATGCACCCGCATATCGACCCGGGGTTCGTATCCTGGTCGCTGCGGTTTCTGCGTGCGAGCTCTCGCGCCCGGCATGACCGAGCAGTCTCCGCACTGCACGATCTCGCCTCCCGGGCTCACGATGCCTTTGATTCACTCCATTCCCGTGGAGTCGAGTTTGAACTGTATCGCGAAGGACTGGGTGTCGTATTCAAGCAAAGAGAGAATCTCGAATCGTATGAGCAGGCGGTTCGAAGGATGCGCCGTTTCGGATACGTCGGTGACGTCGCGGTGTATCGGGGGGCCGAGATTCAGCAGTTCGATCCCGCGATCAACAGCCGTGTCGAGGGTGTCATGCACCTTGAGTCCGAGCGCCACGTGCGACCAGAGAGTCTGGTCCGCGGGCTCGCTGACGCGATCCGCGCCCAAGGTAGCACGATCCGTGAGCATGATGCCGTCAGTCAAATCAAACCGGGGGATGCCGGAGGGTGGCGGGTGAGCCTCGCCTCAGGCGTTGAGCTCACTTCCGATCGGTTGGTTGTCGCCGCAGGCTTTGCAACTCGCCGTCTACTCGCTCCTCTGGGGGTGAAGGTTCCGCTGGAGGCGGCTAAGGGAGTAAGCCTGACTGCACGAGGCAAGGGCACCGTGCCCAAACATCCGCTGAAGCTGTACGAGAACATGGTCGCGTGCTCGCCGTTCGATCAGTCGGTGCGACTGAGTGGGACCTTCGATGTGGGCGCGCGAGGCAGCGAGATCAACCAGAAGAGGCTGGCCATGGTGGTGCAGCAAGGAGTCTCGTACCTCGAAAACTGGCAACCGACCGACGTCGAACTGCAGTGGGCGGGCCACCGCCCGACAAGCGCTGACGACTTGCCGATAATCGGTCCCGTGCCCGGTCACGACGGACTTTACTTGGCGACCGGTCACGGCACGCTTGGTATTACGCTCGGACCACTGACCGGCGCTCTCGCTGCAAAAGAGGTTGTCGGGTCTGAGGAGCAGAGTGTTCTGGCCCCGTTTCGGCTGACACGTTTCTGAAGCGGCGGCAGGTTTGGACGCTGCCCCGTTCGGACTCGGCTTCCACCCCGACCTGATAGTGGGCGATGAAACCGTCGACGGTTGCCCCTGCTAGCGCGGTGGGGAGTGATGGTTGCGGCGGGAACCTGGCGAGTGGCCGTATCGGGTGCGTCTTCGACGGGGGAGAGTGCTGCCGACTTTCTCCGAAGGAATTACGAAGTGCCGACTGGTTGATCACTTCGACCAGCTCAATTTTCGCCACGTCTTCCGGATCGGTGGGTACCAGCCGATCCCACCGCGCAAGAACGGCGACTATTGCGGCCGCCGAGGATCCAGCGGTAATGACCAGGCCTTGCCACGTAGGTACCACGAGGTGGCGGCATCATTTTCGGGTCGGCAGCCCATGTGTCTCCATGGGAGGCGACCAACCGTCCCGCGGTTGGATGGGGGCCCACCAGTATGGGCGAAGTTCTCCTATTGGCTATTGATTCCGCGCCGGGCCGCTTTTGGATGCGGCCGTGGACACGCACCCCACGAGGAGGGTGAACTGAGCCGGAGGAAGCCGGGTGGAGAGCAGCAATCGCTTCTCGAATTGTGCCCAACCAGCTCTCGTGAATTTCACAGCCCTCACACGACTCTGGACCGTACCAATCACCTCCCCTGTGTAAAGTTTTTCTCGATACTCTTGCGGAAATCCAACGGGGATGACATTCTCTATCGATAACTGGTACATACCACTTTGGAGGAAAGATGCTTAAGAACCGAGCACTTGCGATCGGGGCAGTGCTTCTGTCAGCAACGCTGCTGGCTGGCTGCTCGACCGCGGCCGGAGGAACGGACGGCTCCGGCAAGGGAACCGTCAAGATGGTGGCCTGGCCCGGCCCGGAAGGCGACGCGATGGCTAAGGTGGTCGACGCCTACAACTCCGACCAGGGCAAGAAAGACGGCATCAAGGTTGACGTCGTGCTGCTCTCTCGCCAGGACACGTTCTCGAAGGAGACCGCCCTCATGGCGTCGAAGTCCAGCGACATGGACGTCTACTGGACGGCGTCCTACAACGTGGGCCAGTTCGCGCCCTCCCTCGACCCGCTCGACGGCATAGACACCTCCGGCTACTTCCCCGTCGCAGTTGACGGGCTCACGTACCAGAAGAAGCTCTACGCCCTCCCGCTCGACGTCAGCAACCACTTCCTGCTCTATCGCAAAGACCTCGTCGACGCGCTCCTGAACAACCCGGCCGCACAGGCGGAGTACGAGAAGATCAGCGCAACCGTGCTCGGGACGCCGCGTGCACCCAAAGACCCGCAGAAGTGGGATCTCGACGACTTCAAGGCCATGGCGGCCTATTTCTCGAAGTCAGCCAACCCGAACTCCCCAACCGAGTACGGCACGATCCTGCAGGCCAAGAACCTGCTCTACAACACGATGATCTGGAACGACGTGCTGTGGGGCTACGGCGGAAACTGGGCGAAAGACGGCAAGGCGTCGCTCGACACCGAGGCCGGCAAGAAGGCCGTCTCGCTCTACGCCGACATCTACAAGAACAAGTGGACCTCACCCGACAGTTCCCAGGCCGAGTTCCCTGAGACCCAGGCTGCGTTGCAGTCCGGCAACACGGCATTCGCGATCCAGTGGTCGGCGGCGTTCGCCTCGCTCAATGACCCCAAGCAGTCACCGGATGTCGCGGGCAAGATTGCGATCGCACCGGTTCCGGGTGGTCAGACCCACGTTCACGCCCTCGCGGTGTCGTTGAACAAGTCGAGCAAGAACAAGGCCGCCGCCAAGAAGTGGCTCTCCTACCTCGCCACGAACGACGCGATGACCAAGTACGCCGAAGCGGGTGGTATCCCGGCGATGCCGAAGGTGCTCGAGGCCAAGCAGTCGATCAACCCGGCGTTTGCGCAGGTTTCGGAGACGATCGCCAACAACGGCTACGCAGAGCCGGTCTTTCCGAAGACGTTCCAGGCCTACAGCAAGCTCGCTGAAGACCTGAGCGGCGCATGGGTCGGTCAGACTCCGGTCGATGAGGCGCTGAAGACCGCCAACAGCGACCTGCAGGCACTCCTGGACTAACCGGTCGGCACAGGCTCCAGCCGGAGTGGGGGCGCGCGTGAACCATGTCGCGGCCCCCACTCCACTCGAAAACGTGGCACCCCAGTCCCACAGAAGGTGAACCCAGCCATGGCGCACACCGCCGAACGCACAAAATCAATCGTCGCCGAGCGCCGGAAGCGCACACTTGCAGCAGGGATGCTCAGCCTGCCGCTGATCGCCTTCGCCGCACTCTTCATGATTTATCCGCTGCTCTCGGGAGCACTGACCGCCTTCCAGAGCAGCACTCTGCTCGATCAGTCCAACACATTCAACGGCCTGACCAACTTCGTCGCACTGTTCACCAACAACGGATTCGCGAAGTCTGCGGGTTTCACTGTCATGTTCGCGGCGATCGTCGTCACCGTCGAGATGGTGCTCGGATTCGGGCTCGCGCTGCTGGTGAACCGCAGGTTCCCCGGCAAGAAGCTGTTCTTCACGATGATCCTGTTGCCGATCATGGTTGCCCCCGCGCTGCTCGGTATCATGTTCCGCCTTCTCCTCAACGGCGACATCGGTGCGGTGCCGGCTATCCTCCAGGGACTCGGCATGAGCGTCTCCCTGTTCTCGCCGAGTTCGATCGTTCCCCTCCTGGTTGTGCTAGACATCCTGCAGTGGACGCCATTCACGTTCCTCATCATCTATGCGGGCTTGCAATCGTTTCCGAGCGAGCTGCTTGAGGCCTCGGCCATGGACGGTGCAGGCTACTTCCGTTCACTCCTGAGCATTGTGATGCCGGTACTGAAGCCTGTTCTGTTCGCGGCGTTCTTCCTCAGGGCGATCGATGCGCTCCGCACCTTCGACGTGATCTACGTGCTGACGGCCGGTGGCCCCGGCACGAGTACCACGACAGTCAGCATCTTCATTTACAAGGCCGCCTTCGAGTCTGGAGACTTCGGAAAGGCCGCGGCCGCGGCGCTCCTTGTTCTCGTGTGCCTGATCCCGTTCGTGCCGTTCATCGTCAAACGCATCTCTTCAACCGGAATGGAAGCCGAGAAATGAGCACCACCGCTACGGTCGGAGTGCAGCGAGAGCAGCCCAACAAGCGAACAGATGCCCGATCCAGGAAGCGCTCGAAGACGTGGGTCTTCACGGTTGTGGTCGGCATCATCGCGCTCCTCGTGAATATTCCACTGCTGAATGCGATTCTGGTCAGCTTCAAGCCCGACGGCGAGATCGCGAAGAACCCGTTGGCGCTGCCCACCTCGCCCACGTTCGACCACTACGCGAACGTGCTCTACGCATCCGGCTACGACTTCCCCCGCTTCTTCGTGAACTCCGCGCTGATCGCGCTCGGGACCGTCGCGGTGGTTTTGGTCATCGCGGTACCCGCAACCTACGCGATCGTCAGGCTCAACTTCGGCGGCCGGTGGATCATCAGCGGCGCCTCCGGACTCCGGTTGCTGCCGGCGATCTTCTTTATCGTGCCGTTCTTCATCCTGTTCTCCGCGCTCGGGTTGCAAGACAGCATCCCGGGCCTGATCGCGGCGAACACGTTCCTCAACCTGCCGCTGGCGATCATCCTCCTGGCCGCGGGGCTCCGCGACATCCCGAAGGAGATCGAGGAGGCTGCCGCTGTCGACGGCGCGAGCATCTACCGAACGTTGCTCGGCATTGTGCTTCCGATCCTCGGCCCCACAATGGTTGCCGTGTCGGTGCTGGTGTTCATCTTCACCTGGAACGACTACCTGTTCGCGCTGGTGCTGTCCACCTCGAACGCCACCCCGGTCACACTCGGCGCGGCCAACTTCATCACCAGCACCGGCATCCGCTGGGGCGACATCTCAGCAGCATCCTTCCTCTCCACGCTGCCGCCGCTCCTCTTCGCGATCTTCGCCCAGCGCTATCTTGTGAGCGGACTGTCTGCAGGGGCGGTCAAGGGGTGAGTGCTATTCAAGGGAAGAAGTCGACGATCCGAGGAGGAGACGCGCATGGCGCATAAGTACGAAACCGTGGCAGCCGGCATCCGTGCCTCGATCGCCAACTCGCTCTCGCCACACGACGCACTACCGTCCGAGCGGGACTTGATGGGCGTGTACGGGGTCAGCCGCATGACGGTGAGACAGGCCATCGCCAAGCTCGGTGAAGAGGGGCTCGTTTACAACGTTCACGGATCCGGGACCTACGTCGGTTCGGCCGACCTGTTTTCGAAGACCCCGAAGCTCACCTCGTTCACGGAAGACATGATCAGCCGTGGGTTCACCCCCGCGTCGCGCGTACTCGAACTTTCCCGATCCGGGGCGCCCGAAGACGTCGCCCGCCTCCTGGGCCTCGAGCCGGGTTCGGAGTGCACGCACATCCGCCGTCTCCGGCTGGCCGACACCAACCCGATGGCCATCGAAGACGTCTATCTGCCGGGGGCCATCCTTGATGTCGAGTCGTTCAATTTCGCTGAATCGCTCTACGAACAGCTGCGTGGAGCGGGTCACGATGTCTTCCGCGCCGAACAGAAGATCCAGGCGATCACCCTGGACGAAGAACGCAGCGGCCTCCTTGACGTCCCTCCCGGAAGCGCCGCGCTGGAAGTGACCCGCGTCAGTTCCTCCCGCCGCGGCAAGCTGGTCGAGTTCGCCCGCACCATTTATCGCGCAGACCGGTACTCCTTTCAGCTGGCCGTGACGAGGGATGCCGAACGATGAGCGACCTCACCGAATTCGCGGTCGGCATCGACATCGGTGGCACAAAGACTGCCGCTGGACTGGTCAACCGGCTCGGCGAGGTTGTGGCCAGGGCGGATACGCCGACTCCGGCGAAAGAGGGCGGGGAGCGTATCGTCGCGACGGCAGCTAGCTTGGCCCTGGGACTCATGTCAGGGCAGACGGTCACTGCCGTAGGAGTTGGGTCCGCCGGTGTCATCGATTCCGGCCGACGCCGCGTGATATCGGCAACTGATCACCTCGCAGACTGGACAGGTATCGAGCTGGGGGCCATGTTGGAGAGTCTTCTGGGCTTACCGGTGGTGACCGACAACGACGTGCACGCTCACGCCGTCGGCGAGGCTTTTGTTGGAGCAGGTCGGGGCCACGGAGCAGTTCTCGTTGCCGCGATCGGGACCGGCATCGGCGGCGCGGTCGTGATTGACGGGATCCCACAAGCGGGCACACACGGAGTGGGTGGTCATATCGGACACGTCACAGTGGAAGAAGCCGCCGGTCTGCTGTGCCCATGTGGACGCAGGGGACACCTCGAAGCAGTCTCCTCAGGCAATGCCCTCTATCAGCTATACCTGCGAAGGGGGGGCGACGTCGCCGCTCGCGACTCCCGCGCTGTGATTGCGCGGGCAGGGACCGACTCCATTGCGCATGAGGCCGTCGCCACTTCTGCCCGAGCACTCGGACGAGCGCTCGGTGACTTGGTGAACGTCATCGACCCCGGCGTTGTCATCATCGCGGGTGGCATGCGGAACGCGGGGGACCTGTGGTGGTCGGTCATGGACGACGCATTGCGGGCGACGACCATCCCTTTGCTTCAAACGGTGCCCGTTGTCAAAGCTCAGCTCGGCGATGACGCGGCCATCATCGGCGCGGCTAAGCGCGCGTTCGACTCGATAGAAAGAAACTCATGATCGAATCTCTCCACGGTGGCCTCATCGTTTCGTGCCAGGCTTACCCGGGCGAGCCACTGCGAGATGCACGGGCAATGTCACTGATCGCCCAATCGGCTGTCCTGGGAGGCGCGGCCGGCATTCGCGCTCAGGGACTCGACGATATTCGCTTGATAAGCCAGTCAGTAGCTCTGCCACAGATCGGACTGTGGAAAGTTGGAGCGGACGACGTCTTCATCACACCGACGCTCGCGCATGCCCTTGCCGTTATCGACGCCGGTGCCGGGATCGTGGCGATCGACGGGACGCGGCGTGCGCGTCCCGATGGCCTCACCCTTGCCGAAACGATCGCCGAGATCCATGCCCGCACGAGCGCATTGGTCATGGCCGACGTCGGGAGCTTCGACGACGGCTCCGCCGCACAGGATGCGGGTGCTGACATCGTGGGAACAACGCTTTCCGGCTACACGGGGGATCGGGGCAAGACTCTCGGCCCTGACCTAGAGCTTGTCGCGCTGCTCGCGGGCGCGCTGGAAGTGCCCGTCTTCGCGGAAGGTCGCATTCACACGCCGGATCAGGCGAGGGCGGCACTGGACGCTGGGGCCTACTCAGTCGTCGTCGGGACTGCCATTACTCATCCGACGACCATCACGTCGTGGTTTGTAGAGGCGCTGTCCCGCTGATCATGTAGTGGGGTCTCCTAAATGGCATTCGGAACCTGCGCCCCATTCAACTTAGTCCGCCTCACTTCAGCGACCTCCGATGCGGTCTTCGGCAGCACGGCGCCACTTCCGTGGGGCGACGGCAATCCCGGATGGCCCGCTTAGGTACACCGCATTGCCACCAGCATTAATGTCGGCCGTTATACAGACTGGATCTGAGGTGAGTTCGGCTCCGAGGGCTGTCAGTCTGTTGGCGACTTCGTCGCCATCGTCGACAAGGAACGCGACGTGCATGGCGCCCGGTTGAGGGTTATGCGGTTGGTCAGTGACCGGAGTGCGTTACCGCGCGACATGTTTCCGGCCCGGCCGGGCCAGCCCCTGACTCTCACCGGTGTATTGTTCCAGCGACCCGTATCAGGTCCGAGCGTAGTTGCGCTGCGGCGGGCGATTCGGATCTACTCCGGATAGAAACGATGCCGAGCGTCGATCGGGAAACGCCGGGGCCCGAGGCAAGTGTTACTTCGACAAGCTCCTCCGGTATCGCGCCATCTCCTGCGACTAGTACTGAATCCGTCGACAAGCAGACCTCCCCGAGAACGTGGATATTGTTGACAAGGAACGTGGAAGGGTGGCCCAATGCTGCTCGCTCGGCCAAGTCGAGCACACCGCCAAGGTCCGTGCCGGAGGCGATCGGATACGCTTCGATTTCCGCCAGTCCCGGTGTCATGCCCACTAGTGGATGACCCGGGCGAACGAAGAACCTGGGAATGATCTCGGCGAGGGCTTGACACGAAAAAGCCGGATCGTCCGCGATCGCGTCTTGTACCCCGATGAAGAACTCGATCTGGTCATCCAGCAACTGCTGTCTCATAGCGCTGGTCGAACCTATCGAAACCTCCACCTTCAAGTGCAGTTCCGAAGACGCATAGCGAGCAAGAACTTGCGGAAGCAAGGCGGTTGCAGTGAATGGTCCAATTCCGAATCGGACCGTGCCGGTGAGACCGTGTGACGCGGCCGACAGAGTCTTTTCGATCGAGAGCGCGTTCGAGAGGAGGTTGATCGCTTGCTTAAGGATTTGGTTTCCCACCGGTGTCACCCGCACGCCGGTGCGGTCACGATCGAGGAGACGCACTCCGAACTGTCGCTCAAGAATTTGAATATTCCGGGACACTGCCGGCTGGCTCAGGTTCAACTCCTCAGCCGCCCGCACGAAGCTACCGGCCGATACTACCGTGACAAACGTCCGCAACTTTTCGAGATCAAGCATGTCTGCGTCCTCCTTACCGTCCTGTCTGCCGTAAGTCGCCAGCCACAGGCTTGGAGGATATATCAGGAAAGCTGAGTCTAAACGAAGAATATCCGCATTGGACGAAACTATTAATGCTTTTTAGGATTGGCGAGACCGAAGGTGTGCCGCGCACGAGCCATTAGATCGACCGTTGCGTGTCCCTGCTCCCCGGCATCCCATCTCTGAACAAAGGAGTTACGAGTGGAACACAGCAAGAAGCGCTTCCTCGCCCTTGGGGCGATCGGTGCAGTCGCACTCTTGGCCGGCTGCGCCAGCGCAGCCGGCACTACCGTTCCAACGGCGGAAGCCGGCGACGACTTCGACTGGAGCGCCGTCGAGGCGGTCGAGCTCACGGCCAGCAGCGTTTTCCCGCCTGGTAGCACCGCGCAGGTCCTGGAAACCGAGTGGATGGCCGCGGTCACGAAGGCGACCGAGGGCAAGGTGACATTCGAGTATTTCGAAGGCGGGGTTCTTCACCCGGTGACCGAGGCCATCTCCGCGCTGAACTCCGGCCTGACCGATGTGACTTTCGTCAACAACGGCTATTTCGCCGATCAGCTCCCGATCTCGAATTGGGACGACGCCATCATGCAGACCGCAGTGAGCGGCTTCGGATACCCAAACATGAATATTGCGGGTATCGGGCAGCAAATCGTCCATCATTCGGACCCGGACACCCCCGCCCGAGCGGAGATGACCGCGAAAGGATTCATCCCAATTCTCCCGATGCTCAGCGGGCCGCAAGGGCTCCACTGCGCGAAGCCATTTGCCAGTCCCGCTGATCTCAAAGGCCGTACTGTCCGAGTCCCGTATCCTATCGCCCAGGAGGAACTCGAGTCCCTTGGAATGACCGGGATGTTTCTTCCGCCAAACGAAGTGTATGAGGCACTGCAGCGAGGCATAATCGACTGCGCATTGAATGCGACGACCAATATTCTTGCGGGCGGCTTGCTCGAAGTGTCCCCGTGGGTCGCCTTTCCTAACACGGCCCCGAGCCCCGGCGCGAACATCGCGATCTCAACCGCGGCTTGGGATGGGCTGATCCCCGAAATTCAACAGGTGATGCTCGATGCCCGATATAAGCCGTTCGAGCGATTCGCCCGCGATACGCTCGACGGATACGCGGACATCGTGACCGCGGCAAAGGATGCCGGTGGCGGAGTCATCGATGCCGCAAAGCTGAATCCTGCCATCGCACGGTACTGGGCAGGCCGGCCTGACCCCGTCAACAGCGCCCCCGCGGGCGTGGCCGATCCCAAAGCCGACGTCAAGCGGACGAATGCCATCACAGAGGCGTGGAGAGACTTCGCGGTCAACGAGCTCGGCGTGCCTGTTGACGGCGGTGACATCGTCGAGGTGCTCGGCCGCGGCTCGGGCGTCATGGACGACGCGGCGTGGGACGCCTGGAGCAAGGCCATCATCGACGGCCTTGGTGTGAGATGAGACTCGAACGACCCAAAACAGTCGCCCCGGATGACGAGCTCGCTATCCGCAACCTCGCCGCCCGCTTTACTGATGCAGCTAGCAAACGAGATATCGAGAGATGGCGTTCAACGTGGACCGAGGATTGCCATTGGTACATCGGCAACCGGGCGGTTGACGGCGCGGAGACAGCGGCGGCGTTCCTCAGTACGGCTCTCGAAAAGTATGACTGGTTCCTCATGATGTCGTTGTCGGGGCAAGTGTTCGAGAGTGACGGGATGATCAAGGGCATTTGGTATGTCCTCGAGTATCAGGGCAAGCCTCACGAGATCACCCAGATCTTTGGCACCTACGAGGACGTGTACGTCAAAGTTGACGGGGATTGGAAGTTCCGCAGTCGCGTGTTCCAGTCGTCCTACCGCGGTCCGATGAGCCCCGGACTGACGGCTCCAGTGATCTCTGGCGGCAACGCTACGCTCCTCGACCCCGAGACGCCTGCCGCCGTCGGCAAGTCATGTCCACAACCGGCCTGAAAGCGCCGACACTCGGCCTTGATATTCGTCGCGCCCACCCTGCCCAGCCAAACACCTACTAATGGAAGAAGCGATATGAAAGCGAATGAAATCCGTTTCGACGGGAAAGCAATTCTCGTGACGGGCGCTGGTCGGGGCATGGGTCGCGATCATGCGCAGCTGCTGGCATCCCGGGGCGCGCAGGTCATCGTCGCCGACAACGGCTCGGCCATGGACGGGTCGGCCAGCAGTACGGGGCCGGCGGAGTCCGTCGTTGCCGAAATCCTTGACGCGGGCGGTTCGGCGGTGGCATGTACGGCGGACTTGTCGACGGAGGAGGGGTCCGCTGCGGCCGTTCAGGCTGCGATCGACGCTTTTGGCCGAATTGATGGCATCCTGCATAACGCGAGCACTTCACCCAACCTGAGCAGCCCCGACAGGATCGACACGGGGCAGCTTGATCTGGTTCTGCGCATCAACACCTATGCGGGCTTCTGGCTGACGCGCGCGGCATGGCCGCACATGAAAGCGCAGGGGGGAGGGCGCTTCGTGTACGTGGCGTCCCACTCGATTTACGGAGTTGCCGGTTCCTCTATGTATGCCTCGGCGAAGTCCGCGTATATCGGGATGGCGCGGTCCGTCGCTCCCGAGGGGGCGAAGCACAATATTCTCTGCAACGTGATCCTGCCCACCGCACGCACGCGAATGACTGAACGGATGCCGCCATCGGAATACGCGGATTGGCTGTTCGAGACGATGGATCCGGCAAAGGTGTCACTCGGTGCCGCCTATCTGTTGAGCGACGAATGCTCGATCTACGGCGAAATCTTCTCAGTCGGAGGTGGCCGCGTCGCGCGCGTTCGTCTGGCGGAAACGACCGGCGTCATGGGGCCGGCGCTCTCGATAGAGGAGATGCGAGACGCATTCACAACAGTCATGGCCCAGGACGAGTACATCTATCCCAAGGACCAGCAAGAACGCGTCTCGATCGTGCACGCGTCCATGGGTTTCGCGGGCACGCTCCGCGAGGACGCGTACGCGGTCAAGGATGTCGGCTGACCGGTGGCAGAACGGTTGTCGATCCACTAGTCCAGGTCCTAAGAAGGTGAGGAAATCCATGCAACTTGAAAATAAGAGGATCGTCGTCGTCGGCGGCGCAAACGGAACCGGTGCGGCCATTGTCCGTGCCTTCGTCGCGGAAGGCGCAGGCGTCGCGTCGTTGGACATCCGCGATGCGGAGGGCGAATCGGTTGTCAGTGCTGCCAACGGGAAAGGCCCGGGAGAGGGACATTATTTTCACTGTGACGCATCGGTGCGTACCGAGGTGAAGGAAGCGTTTACGTCTGCGGCGGGCGTCCTCGGCGGCATCGACGCGATGGTGGTCACGGCCGGTGTGATGGGCAAGGTACTCGAGCCGGAGTCGATCGATGACGGTGAATTCGACCGGATTATGAACATCAATGTGCGGTCGATATTCGTGACCAACCAGGAGATCTTCCCGTATCTGAAGGAGAACGGTGGCGGCCGCATCATCAATTTCGGTTCCGGTTCTGCTCTTCGCTCCTACCCGTCCGCCGTCCATTACTCGGCGTCGAAAGGTGCTGTGATCTCCTGGACTCGATCCCTCGCGTTCGCCTGGGGTAAGCACAACATCACGGCGAACGTCGTGAACCCGGCGATCGCGCGAACCCTGATGTTCACCGAATCGGCCCAGGAAGCGGCGAGCGAAGGCAAAGAGGCCACCGCGAATCAACTGGAGAGTATGTTCCCGCTCGGTTCGCGGCGCTTCCCGCCGACGAAGGAGGATCTGCCGGTCGGGTTCGGCGACCCGGATGCGGACCTCGCGCCCGTGCTGGTCTTCCTCGTCGGCGACGGTGCCCGCTTCATCACTGCTCAGATCATCCCCATTGACGGGGGATTGACGCCGGGCCGCTGATTCCCACAACAGGTCACAAACAACTGCCATCTGGCGTCGAGTGGGACGTCAATTAACGCGGGAGACCACCGACCGCGCATGGATAACGAGATTGGATACGGCAATGATCAAGGCAGTTTCGCTGCATTCGCGAAACCCGAACCTATCCGTGGAGGAGTTCGTCGAGTACTGGCATACGGTTCACGCGCCGCTCTGCGCGAGGCTCATGCAAGGACTCGGGTTGCGTAGGTACGTCGCGAGTTTTCCGATCATCAACTCACCGAACTTCGGCGGGGTGGGACCCGACTTCGACATCGTGGCCGAGATCTACTTCGATGATCGGGAGTCGCTCGAAGCCGCGCTTTCGTCGCCTCAGTTCAACACGCCGGAACGGATGGCTAGCAGCGCACACCTATTCGACCTGGAGAACAGCCGCAATGCGATCTGCGAAGAGACTTCGTTCCCTGTGTGACTGAGCCTCTCCTCAGACGAAACGCTAGGCTCCAACCTTCACCGAGACGCCGCCGCGTCGTCGACAGGATCGACCCTAATGGCACCAGCGGGACTGGCACGCGGGACCAGTGGTAAGCGTGCATCTGCCAGTCACTGGAACTAGTGGCAACTAGCAGGTGCACACTCCCGCCTATGTGCTGGTCGAGCCTGTCCACATCGGCTGCGAGGTCGTCCCGAAGAGGTGCAGGTAGAGGTCCTAGTCTTTGCCGACGTAGGCGGCGCCGAAAACGCCACCGGTGCACTCCCCGGCAGCGTAGAGGCCCGGAATCACACCAGCCTGCCCGAGCACTTGGGCATCGCGATCGATCCGCAGGCCGTACGCGGTCACGTTGACAAGGGCAGGCCGCATTTCCGCGACGTAGAAGAGTCCGGTGGCAAGAGCTCAGGAATCGCGCGGATTTGCCGAGGTCCCGATCTTCGCCGTCTACAGCCAATTCGTTGTAACGCTCGATCTCGGCTGTCGCTGCATCGACCGGAACTCCCATGAGTCGCAGCGGATCGGGCAAGGATGGCCCGCGGTGGATCGCACTCCGATCGACGAGGTCATCGACGATGTCGGCGACCAGGGTTTGCGGTACCAACTCGCTCGTAAATTCCCCAGACTCCTACTTTTCCCTGCTGTATATCAGGGTGAGCTTGTGCCCGTCGTAGTCATTCTCAGCCCGCTCGAAGTGGCTCCCGAACTCGATTCCTCTTGCGGTGAACGGAATCCCAGGAATAGCATTCAACGTCAGGTGAGACCCGGCGGCGATCGCTAACCCGAATAGCGAGAGCCACCGGGCTTCCTCCTTTATATCGTGTAAAGATGCAGTAGCGCCATGCCATCAGCCGACAAAGGTGTCGGATCAAGATGGGCAGCACCATTTCGGGCAACAGGATCCCTGTCGTAGGCCCTCTCCTAAGTCAAACGGCACCTACACGCTGTCAAGCGGCCCGGGCCGCCCAACCGTCACCCGAGGGAGGGTATACCGGCAGTCTATAGATCGCCTATGATTTTCCTGAGCCCCGCTCATTGAGTGTGTTGCTTCGGCGCGGTGCCTCGTCTGCCTCCTAGGGAGACCGACGAGACTCCGAGCGATGCGTCGTCCCTGATACGCGTCGGGTTACGTGTAGAACCGAAGCATCCGCCGTGACGTGCCGCGCGTAGAACGGGAGACCAACTTGAGAAAGATCGTAGCTGGGACGAGGAAGCCTGAACCCAAGTGCCCGAAGTGCGACTGCCGAACTCGGCTTATCCCAAACCCGTACTTTGGCTCCGGCCTGGCGGTCCACCGCTATCTCCGCGCCTGCTCTCGTTGTGACTGGATTGTCATCGTCAGAGAGCAACCGACTGCACTTTCCCCGACCGCTGAGGACAACGAAGTGAGCAAGCCCAGCGCGAGCGGTCGAGGGATCTGGAAACGCAGGCGAGAGAGCTAGCGGGATGCGCAGGCGCTAGATCCGGGCTCCTCGGCTCGGTTCCAATCTGCTTGACCTGACCTGCACGGCTTTATACGCCGAGCCGTCCGTCCGACCCTCCCTGCTATCGCCGAGCCACGTCCCGACAATCACTCGGCCCCGCTCGTCGCGTGGAGATGAGTGATCCCAATACCGCGCGTCGAGCCAGACGGAACCGTTGCGATACTGGCTGATGTAGCAGACGTGTGAGCCGGCCCATGAGAGCTTTCAACCTCCAGGGCAGAGTATGCGCTCAGCGGCGCGCACCGATGTGTGAGGACTGGTTCATCACCCGATGCTGCTCATGCCGTTTGCTTCAAGTGACGCAGGATGGTGGCTGCGTCGCCGGGGCGTCCGAGAAGATAACCCTGCGCCCGGTCGCACCCCGCAGCGCGGACAGCCGCCAACTGCGCCTCCGTCTCGACGCCTTCCGCGATCACGCGAAGTGAGAGGCCGTGGCCGAGTCCCACTATGCCCGCGAGGAACGGGGATACAGCACTGCTGGTCTGCTCAGTCGTGAAAGCTCTGTCGATCTTTACCTCGGTCACTGGCATCCGTTGCAACTGGGTAAGCGAAGAGAAGCCTGTTCCGAAGTCGTCGATCGAAAGCCCGGCGCCAAGCTCACGCAACTCTCGTAGCACGGTGCGGAGAACGGCGTGGTCGGTGACAACCTGGCTCTCGGTAATTTCGATGGTCAGAGATGCGGCCGGGAAGCCCGTCTGGTGCAATGCTTCTTTGACCTGCGAAAGAAAGTCGGGGGCACTGAGCTGGGCCACCGAGACATTGACGGCCATTTCGACAGGAAGGCCGGCCTTGTGCCAACTCGCGCCCGTGCGCGTGGCCTCCTGAAGAACGTGCGTTCCGACTTCCCGGATGAGCCCGCTCTCTTCAGCGATGGGGATGAAGGAAGCGGGGGAGATCATTCCGAGCTCCGGATGCTCCCACCGCACCAAGGCCTCAACGCCAACTATGCTGCCGTTGGCCAGGTCAATTTGGGGTTGGTAATGGACTCGCAATTCACCGCGGCCGGCGGCTCCGCGAAGGTCAGTCTCCAACCGGAGCCGTTCAGTGTCCGCTTGGTCCGGGTTAATGTGGCCGGTGATGGTTGCCTTCGACCGGTGCAGGTCAAGGTCTGCCAACTCCATCATTCTTTGGGCCGGTTTCCCGAAAGCTCCGGCCTCCTCGATGGAAGGTCCGGTGCTTGTGGCAACACCGATAGCCACATCCGCGAATAACATCTCACTGCCGATACGCAGGGGTTCTGCGAACGACTGGCGTATTTCGGCAATGATCATGGCTGCACGGTCGACGGCGTCGGGGCATAACGCCAGTACGGCAAATTGGTCCCCATTGATACGGGCCACGATGTCCCCGCCGTCAACGCAACGTCCCAGCCGCGTCGCGACCTGGCGAAGGACTTCATCGCCGGCCCCGTGCCCCAGACTCTCGTTGAAACGCTTGAAACGGTTGATGTCGCAAAGAAGCACTCCGACGGAGTGACCAGCTCCGGATGCCTTCCCCAACGCCCTCTGAAGTTCCTCTTCGAACAGGGTCCGGTTAGCGAGACCGGTGAGCGGGTCGCGCAGTGCCTTCCAGCGCGCTTCTTCCATCAGCTGCGCATTGTGGAGGGCTACCGACGCGAGGCCAGCCAAGCCCGACAATCGTTGGACAGCCGCGTGATCGAGCGAGCGCGGAGGGTTGCCGTCCCAGTGTGCGATGACAAGGCCCCGGAAGTCTTCGTTTGTGAGGATGGGTATCGCTAGAAGCGCTTTCAACTCGAAGTGGTCGAGCATTGACTGGGCCCAGTCTGAGCCTCGCCCGTCGATGAGCAGCGGGGCGGGGCAGATCAGCATGTCGCTGAGTTCGGGGCTCTCCTGTGTGGTGAGAACAAAGTCGGAGAGTTTCTGCGCGAGGGCTCCCCGCCATCCAGTGGCACCATGAAAGCGGAGTTGTGCGGTGCCTGAGTCCCAGAGAGCCACACCCGAGCGATTAGCCCCCGACAGCACGAGCGCTGCCTCTGACATAGACTGCGCGACGTCGTCAACCGTGTACTGCTCGGAAAGGGACCGGGCGGCCTCCAACAGCATCTCGGCCGTTTCCCGCTGCTCACGTGATTCGGCCAGCAGGATGGTCATTTCTATGCCGGCGGCGGCGTGATGCGCATATGCCGCCAGCATGATGTGGTCGTCCGAGGAAAAGTGAGCGTCTTGGGGGGCGATTGCAATCAGGGTCCCGTAGCTGTGTGTTCCCGAGGCCACTGGGGCGGCGAGAACATTTCCTCCGAAGTCCTTGTCGCGGTCGTGGCCATGGGCGTGGCGCCCCGTGCGGGTAAGCGCCTCCGCTGCCACTTCACGATCGCCTCGCGACCGGGAATGCGTCAGCCCGTTGGGGAGTTGTATAGCCAAGTCGTGGCGGAGAGCGGGAACCGCATCGGCTGCCCCAACAATGACACGATCGAGCACGTCGTGCAGTGAGCCACCTAGAGCCAAGTGTTTCGCCGCGATTTCGAGCGCCCGGAGCCTGTCCTGCTCAGGGTTGACGGAATCGACTGCAGGATGTTCCGCCATTTGTGCGCGCATTTGTGCAACTTCTCTCGCTTCGGCAGCCCGGCCGACCCGAAGGGTCCCGTGGCTTTGCGTCCCCGACTTGCGCCGGGTTTGCTATTTACGTTGAGGTAGTGCGGGCGAATGCACCGCCCTGATGATTCCGGGAGGGTGCGGGAATGTCCACTCTCTTTGAGGCTACTAATGAGCACTCCTCGTCCGGAGTTCTTGCTCTACCCCAATTCTAGGTACGGCTGGTGAGACGTGGATTGAGCGGGCCGCCGACACAGCGATGATCGTCGCGGACCGCTGGTCGAGGCCTCCGTCCTCATTGCGATTGCGTGTGAGGTCGAGGAACGCTTCGAGTGCGTTCGGATTGAGCGATGCCTCCCGAAGCAAGGTGATCAGCGACTAATTGTGTCTGATGGGCGTTCGCCGAACCGTTGCCGGTATGCGGCCGCGAAGCGGCCGAGATGCACGAATCCCCAACGCGCCGCTACCTCGGTCACTGTCGCGGCACCGGGCTCGGTGGCTACGAGTTCCTTGTGCACCTGCTCAAGCCGGAAATCGCGAAGGTATCTCATCGGGGACGTGCCAACTGAACGGCGGAAGTTCTCCTGCAGGCTGCGCACGCTGGTCGAGGAAGCGGCGGCGAGCTCCGCCGTAGTCCACGCGTGGGCTGGACGCGCTCGCATCAGGTCTACTGCCTCAGAGACCGAATGTCCGCCCGCGTGGGGCGGAGTGGCCCGAAGTACTTCCGAGTAGTTGTGAGGTTGCGCGAGCAGCAGGCTGTGAATCAACACTTGTTCAAGACGGTGCGCGGCGAGCGGGTGCTGGAGCATGCCGTCATCTTGGTTGGACGCGGCGTCGATTAGTCGGAGTGCCCGCAACACTGTGCGTCCGGGCGGAGAGGCGAGGTCCAGGGCCATTGAGAATTCCAGTGGCCTCTTGAGGCTGTGTCCCAGGAGGCTCTCCAGTTCGAACTGTAGTCCCGCCTTCGGGAGCATGAGTGCGATCTGGGCGAAGTCGTCGTCGCAATCGAGATCGACGGGAAGGCCGGGTGCGAAAATTGCGGCGGTTTGCGGGGTCCCGTGCACGGGGTCACGCGGGCCGGCTTGCATCCTCGCCTTGCCTGCGACGGGAATGTCGACATGATAGTTCGCAGCTTCCACGGTCTGAATTCGCATGGCGTCCCCGAATTGCAGGTACCCCGCCGTCACGCGTCCAACCTTGATTACATTCAGGGACATGTCGAGGGAGGTCGAAGCGGATGCCGACGGGAAGTCCATCGGTAGGTACACCTCGCTCAGCGTCCGGCGTGCCACGTCGAGGTCCCGGCAGGAGACGACGGGATGACGGCTGAACACCTCACGAGACGTCGACTGCATACTGTGATTCTGGCGTAGGGAAGGCTCCGTAGGCGTTGTGCCGCTCCATTCCGCGTTATTGGGATCCCGTGCACCGCGCTTTTCGGATTTCGTCTGCATTTCCGGACCGTTAGCTTGGAAGGACCACGCTCCGGACCCGGTCGGGCCCCGTTGCATGGCTGCACGGTGTCCCTCTTTTTTCGGGTAAGGGGGACGCCGTGCATTCCGAACGCTGCGACCTAACTGCAATGGACTAGGACGCTCGTTTCAAATCAGGCCTTGATGGCACATCGCCTCGCTAGACGGGGTGGGTCACAGGAGTCGATTTGCCCCGATCTGAACCGCGCCTGGAGCACTCCAACCGAATTATCCCGAGGACGCAGCCGTGGTTCCGAACGGCATACATTTCCGTCGCGCATCGATGCGCTCCCTCATCCTCTGAAAGTTGTAGAGCACTTATGCGCGCGCCCAATCGTCGGCTGTACCAGTCAGTCTCGCGACCGTTGCGGCAATGTCGGCGTATGGTCCTGGGTCCGCTGTTTTGGGCGTGGTTCAAAGCCGAAACGCAGGACCGGCGCGACTGGCTTTACCCGACCGGGCCATCCGAGATCACGATTGCCGGAACTGACCCCGCCCACATCCTCATAATTGGTGACGGCCCCGCAGCGGGTTTCGGCGTGCGGACCCACCAGCTCGGTGTGGCTGGGCATTTGGCCAGACATCTCTTCGAATTCCTCGAGCGCGGCGTAGTGGTGACTGTCGCGGCACAACCGGGTGCGTCGGCTCGCTCGACCCTCAAACGCATTGGCGACATGGACGTCGACGGCTACGACTCAATCGTGCTCATGCTCGCCACCACGGATGCTTCTTGCCTCACAGCTCGGCGTAGTTGGCGGCGCAACATGGTCTGTTTGGTGCGCGCCTTGGAATCTGCGGATGCATCCCTGTTCGTGACGAGCGCCGCCAGCCTGCACCTGGCCAAACGGCTCTCACCCCTCGCGCGCGTGGTTACTGGCGGGCACGCGCGAACCCTCAACGTCGAGACCAGTCGAATCTGCGCACAATCAAACACGACAATGATTCCGTTGGATACCGTTTCATCTCTCACATCCCGCACCTATGCGAAGTGGGGCCGCCGCATCGGTACACACGTCGCCGACTCGCTGAACAAGGGAACAGTGCAACCGCCTTCCAAACCGCATCGAAGTGAACTCCCGCGCAGCGTGCAGCTCACCGGACAGGCCGCCGCATGAACCCGAGGCGACTCCGCGCCGCGAAGCCGGAGCCAGTTTGCCCAAAATGCGGATCTCGGACCCGCCTCATTCCAAACCCGCACTTCGGAGTCGGGCTAGCGGTGCACCGCTATTTACGGTCATGCGGGCGCTGCGACTGGATTGTGATCGTGAACAACCAACCCGCCCGCCCGCCCGCACCTCCGACCGCGGCCCCGGTCGAGCACGTCAAGTCAACGCATGTGCTCGGCCGCCTCCGAAATCGCCGCGGCAAGACCACCACACATCAGAGCGATGTGCCGTCCGGGCTCGAGGCGACCCGGGCGCCGTCGACGCGCGAGAATGCACCACGCGAAGGGGAATGACGAACACAATGGGTATCGGCGGACCGGTCGCCGAGGCGGTCTGGCAGCCGGAGATGTCACAGCGTCACAGCGCCGAGCAGGCGGCCCAGAATGCCCCGGAGCCGCGCACGATGTTGGCCATGCACAGGGCGATGACACCCGGCGATGCTCGCGTTCGCCACAGGTGGAGTGTGGCGAAGCCCACGCCCAGCCCGGTGATGATCCACCAGTACACCGGGCTCGTCGAGCCGGCGATGACCGTTGGTCCAAAGAGGCCGTCACCGATCAGGATGACGCCAGCGGGGTGACCGTTAGGGCTTGCCACGCTGCCACACCGTATCTCACGAGGGCGTCCAGGTGTTGCTGGGGCGCAGCATCTGGCTGTAGCAAGCTCGCACGCACGAAGCGTGAGGAATAGGATCTCGCCATGGACAGCCAGGAGAACGGCAAGAGCGACGTCCAGAAACCGGCCACGGGCACCGCGGCACAAGCCGCCGCCGCCTGGACCCCGCCGGAAGCCATGACTGGCCGCGCCAGCCCCGCGAAAGCCGCGGTCGGCGACAAGCCGGTCTTCGCGTACATCGCCAGCCTGCCGCAGCCGCAGCGGGGCGTCGCCGAAGCGGTCGATGCGCTGGCGGCCACGACGCTGCCCGACCTCCAGCGCTCTGTGAAGTGGGGCATGGCGTACTACGGCGTCGGCGACGGGTGGTGCTTCAGCTGCGGCGGCTTCGCCGGCCATGTGAAGCTCATGTTTATCAATGGCGCGGCGCTCGAGCCGGTACCGCCGGTGACGCCGGTGGGGATGGGCAAGGCGACACGGGGTGTGGAGCTCGAGTCGGTGGACGACCTTGACCAACGCCAGATCGCGGCGTGGATGGAACAGGTCGCGTCCGTGCCGGGTGTCGGCGGCAAGAAGCGCTGAATACATCGCAGCCAAATCTCTCCATCCGGCCAGATGCTTCGCATCGCCAAATCTCTCCTGCGTCTATAGTTGGCCCGACTTGGTGTCCAACGACGAAATCGATGACGCGGGGTTCAACTGGCTAAGGCGCCCTAGAAGAACGGCTTACCGAGAAGCAGCCAGCGTCGGCGACAGCTGAGATAGTGTTGCCCCGTGAAGCGTATCTGGCCCTTCCTCGTTCCAGGCGTGATCCTGAGTTGCGCTGGTCTCGTGTGGACTTTGCAGGGGTTCAACGTCCTGCGCGGGTCGGTGATGAGCGGTTCGTCCATGTGGGCCACCATCGGTCCGATCGTCCTACTGGTCGGTCTCGTGTTGGTGGCGATCGCCATCGCCCGGCGTAGTCGCGGCGCACAGTAATCCGCAGTCGCGGGTGCGGGTTCGGCCGCAGTCGGCGTCAGCTCGAGATCCAGGCGAGGAGGTCGGCGTTGATCGTGTCGGCCTGCGTCGTCGGCATGCCGTGCGGGAAGTCCTTGTAGGTCTTGAGCGTGCCGTTCTGCAGGAGCTTCGCAGAGAGCGGCCCGGCATCCGCGTAGGGGACGATCTGGTCGTCCTCGCTGTGCATGACGAGGACCGGCACCGTGATCTTCTTGAGGTCCTCGGTGAAGTCGGTCTGCGAGAACGCGACGATCCCGTCGTAGTGGGCCTTCGCGCCGCCCATCATTCCCTGTCGCCACCAGTTCTCGATGATCGCCTCCGACGCTTCCACACCGGGCCGGTTGTATCCATAGAACGGCCCGCTCGGAAGAGCACGATAGAACTCCGATCGGTTCGCGGCGAGCTGGGCCATCAGGTCGTCGAAGACGCTCTTCGGGAGGCCACCGGGATTCGCATCCGTCTGCACCATCAGCGGTGGTACAGCACTGATGATCGCGGCGCGAGAGACCCGGTCTTCGCCGTACTGGCCGATGTAGTGGACGACTTCGCCGCCGCCGGTGGAGTGACCGACGTGGATGGCGTCGTGAAGGTCGAGCTGCTCGGTCAGGGCGGCCAGATCGGCCGCGTAATGGTCCATGTCGTGTCCGTCGCCAGTCTGCGTCGACCGGCCGTGTCCGCGCCGGTCGTGCGCGATGACGCGATATCCCTGATCGAGGAAGAACAGCATTTGGTTGTCCCAGTCGTCGGCCGAGAGCGGCCAGCCGTGGCTGAACACCATGGGCTGCCCAGAGCCCCAGTCCTTGTAGAAGATTTCCGTGCCGTCTGACGTCGCTATGGTGCCCACGATTTCTCCCTTGTGATCGATTGACCCCCGACTCACACCCCAAAGTACGCTTCGGCTGCGACCGAATCCACAGCTTTCCCGGAAAGGCCAGTCCTCTTCTGACCTCTTTGCACGGGGCGGCACGGTGCACTAATTTGCTAGCAGCCAGACCGAAGGGTGCAGACATGGGCAGGATCGTGGTGCAGGAATTCATCACACTCGACGGAGTCGTTCAGGGTGGCGGTGGGGCTGAAGAGGATCGCGAGGGCGGGTTCGATCTCGGCGGCTGGGCGATCGACTACGACGCCGCGCATGACCGGTTGGATGAGGGCGGCCCGATCATCGAGGAGTGGGAGAGCCGCACCGAGGCGCTGCTGCTCGGCCGCAAGACTTACGACATTTGGGCCCGCGCGTGGGGCGTGTGGGACGAGAATGCCGAAGGCGTGATGGGAGAGTTCACCAGGCGCTACAACCGTGTTCCCAAATACGTCGCATCGCGCACGCTCACCGAGCTCGGCTGGAAGAACTCCCACCTGCTCGGGCCCGACGTGCCGGCTGAAGTCGCACGGCTGAGGGACGAGCAGGGCGGTGAGATCCGGGTGTGGGGGAGTACGGTGCTGATCAGGACGCTCGCCGAGCACGACCTGGTCGACGAGTACCGGCTCATCGTGTACCCGATTGTGCTCGGCACCGGCAAGAAACTGTTTTCCGAAGGGTTTACGCCCTCCCGGCTCGCGCTGGTCGAAACGCGCGCTCTCGCCTCGGGAGTGGTGATCAACACCTACCGGAGGACCGTCGAACCTCCGCGATGACTGTGCGCGGCGCCTTGTGTAAGGGGCGGAACCGTTCGTGGACGGCCGCGGGTTACGCGATCCCGCCGTTCGAGAAGATGACCTGCCCGTTGACCCAGCGGGCCGGGCCGGCAAGGAAGGAGACCGTTTCCGCCATGTCCTCGGGGGTGCCGAGGCGTTCGAGCGGCGCAGCCTTGGCGAGCTGGTCGATGGTGGCTTGGTCTTTGCCGTCGAGGAACAGTGGCGTCGCGGTCGGGCCAGGGGCGACGGCGTTGACGGTGATGTCCCGGCCGCGAAGCTCCCTGGCCAGCACCGGGGTGATGGCCTCGACTGCGGCCTTGGTGGCCACGTATCCGCTGTAGTTCGGGAACGACAGGCGCGTCACGGAGGTGGAGAAGTTGATGATCGCGCCACCTGCCCGCACGCGGCGGGCCGCCTGTTGGCAAACGACGAAGGTGCCCCGGATGTTGGTGCGGTGCATGCGATCGAGGTCGTCGAGGTTCAGCTCGGCAAGCGGCGCGAGGAGCATGATGCCGGCGGTGTTCACTACGACGTCGATGCCGCCAAACGCCTGCTCGATGTCGTCAAACACTGCGCTCATCGCGGTTTCATCTGCCACGTCGCCGGAGACTGAGATAGCACGTCCGCCGGCGGCGGTGATTGCCGCGGCGACCTCGGCGGCGCGCGCGGAGTTGCCGGAGTAGTGCACGCCGACGGCCATGCCGTCGGCCGCGAGGCGCTCGGCTGTGGCGCGGCCGATGCCGCCGGTTGCGCCTGTTACCAGGGCTACGCGGGTAGTGGAGTCATTCATGGTGATGCCTTTCTTGGCTTGGCTTGGCTTGGTTTGGGTCGTGGGCGTTCGGCAGTTGGCCGGCTCGCTACTGGGTGGCGAAGAGTCCCGGACGGTGTCCGCGATGTCAGTCCGTCAGAAACCGGGTCGAAGTGCCGCAGCACATCTGCATCGACGCTCCTTAGGGTGGTCTCCGGCCGGCGGAGCTTACCCTCGTTGAATGCGTCGAGGCTCTGACGGTTGAAGTCGAGTCGCGGATGGTGCTGCGTGACTTCGGCACGTTCGACTGGCGAAAGGTCGTGGTGGCAGATACGGACCACGTTATGTTCAACGCCTGCCGCCACTAGAACGATCTCCGCTGACAGCTGCTCAGACGCGCCCGGCGATGTCACTGGTCATACGAGGCTCCTTCAGCAGCAGTGGTTTCGCTCATTCGATGATCCCCCATCCACTGTGCGCAGCACCGTGCGGCATCGGACAAGAACCCCTCTTTTTCGGCCACACCAAACCCCGCCCCGGGCGGGGGAGTCGCCGCGCGCGTACGGGAACGAGCACCTCGCGACCGCCCACAAGTACCGGCTCAAATGCTCCCGGTCGTGCGCGGAGAGCGGCATCAGGCAGAATGACTGCGCCTGGCGCCTCACTCGATCACTGAGCGGCTGGGGGTTGCGCCTCGGATCCCAAGTGATCGGCCTTAAGGGGCTGGCCTCTGGAGCGGGCGTACTGGACGGATGTGAGGAGTCGGAAATTCGATCCGACGGCGAGCGGCCCATCGCTCTTGGGGGCGGTCGTCTTTGTATTGGGCGCCCTGGCGGTGTCCCACAGGGGCCAGGTTTTGCGTCGCCTTAGCGTCCTATTCGTTCAAGCGTTAGCGACGCAGTGCGGGTCGCCGCTAGTCGGTGATGACGATGACCCCGGTGGGGGCATTGAGGAAGTCGACAGTGCGCTCGGCGGCGCGGTCGATGTGAACGTGCGGGTGTGGGGGGATCTGGTCGTGGTGATATGTGCCGGGTCCATAGAACTGGCCGTAGCTCAGCACTACGCCGCCCTCGGCAAGGACGGAGGCTTCCAATTGCTTGACAGCACGCGCATCCGGACCCTCCGGGAGTTCCCAAGCCACGGTCTGAACGAGTATTTTTGCGGTCCCTGACGCACGGGCTGCGTCAATGATGTTCTGATTGCCCTCGGTGCGGATGCGCGCGTTGAGCTCAGCGTGATCATCGATCTTTTTGACGTCGTCTGGGAGGTCCGTGAGTTGGTTCAAGATGATGTCGGGTTTGAATTTCCTGACTTCCGCGATGAGCGCGTCGCGGTCAAAGACGTCGACTACGATCGGCAGGGCGCCGAGTCGGGCGAGCGCGTCGGCTTTGCCTGCCGACCTTGTCATGCCACCGACGGAATGACCTCCACCGACTAGCAGTGGGATGAGGCGTTGACCGATGACTCCTGACGCTCCGGCGAGGAAGATTCTGGACATGATGATTTACCTGCTTTCTTCTTGTGAGTGATGGCGCGACGCTTGGGCGCGACGGTGGAGACGCGTCTGGGCTATGAGGCTAGTAAGGGCTAAGAGGAGGGTGAGCGCGGTGTAGCAAACCACTGCGGGGATCTCGCCGAGCGGTTCGATGAGTTGTCCCTCGATGACTATCGGCACACCGAATGCGAAGTATGAAACAACGTAAATCGCAGCAACGATCCCTGCCCGCTGGTGCGGTGCGACAAGCGGAAACGTCAGCTGAAGAGCCGCGGTGAATGAAGCGCCGAAGGCCACACCGGCGATCGCTTGCCCGATGAACATGATCATCAAACTTCCTGCGAAGACTCCGCCGATGATGCCGGCGCCACCGAGGAGGGAGGCATATATGCCTATTGTCATGGCACGCCGAGATTCGACTTTCGCGAAGGCGAGCCCGATGATTGTCGATACTGCCGGGGCGACGAAACCGGCCACGCCCCCAAGGAATCCGCTGTCGAGGTGGAAAACGCTGCGCACCATATTCGGCGCCAGGCCGCCGGAAAGTCCGGCGAGCATCCATACCCCGGCGACAACAGGGGCAGATGCGTAAAATTCTTCGCGGGCAGCGGCCGGGATGGTGATACGGGGGATCAGTGACCGCGCCGCTCCAGTTGTGCGCACCACGGTCTCGGGTGACGCGACGACCGTAACACCCCCGAGAACGGTAAGCGCGATCAAAATGATGAAGACTATGGTGTTCGCCGACGGCGTGAGCTGGATGGTCAAACCTGCCAAGACGGAGCCCACCGCCAGACCGCCGGTGAGGCTGACGCTTCCCAGGATGGTGCCCAGCCTCTTTTTGTCCGCCGGCGCCAACTCGACTAAGGCGGCGGTGAATGCGGACGTCGCCGCTCCACTTGCGATGCCTTGCACGATACGGCCGGCGATGACCCAGCTGATGTCAGCAGCGACAAGGAACAGAACGTTCGATATGAGTTGCAGGATTAGAGCACCGATCAACACGGGACGACGCCCGATGTAATCAGAGAGCGATCCCAGCGTGAGCGCTGCCGCAAGGAATCCGATCGCATAGACAGCAAAAGCTATGTTAAGCATTGCGGGCGGGAAATCCCATTGATGTTTGTAGGCGACCAGCAAGGGTGTCAACGCTCCCGCGGCAAGGTACAGGCTGGTGAATGCAACGGCAGCCCCGATCATCGCCAGACCCGCAGGAAGCCTTCGCCACCCGGCTGCGGAAACCGGAGAAGTGGAGAGTTGATTGGAAAACACGATGACTCCTATGAGGGATTGTCCGCATTGGAACGGCCTGGCGCTTGCACTTGCACTTACACGCTAGCTAGAAGAGGCCCAAAATTTTGGTCCACTTACGGCTGGTTCAGTCGGACCACTTAAGTGCCTCAAGCCGCCGCAACCCGGTTTGCGGAAGCGCAAAAGTCTGCGGTGACGATGACGCTGGTGCTGTTATGCCAAGACGCTGCACAGCCTTTCCAAGGCTCCTGGCCATGCACTGTCGGATACGGAGGAGAAGTTGACGACCAGCGCGTCGCGCCGTGACACCCGAGCGTCCACCTCTGGGTGACGGAATTCTGACATTCCACTAACAGTGAGCCCTTGCCGTCTCGCAGCCTTAAGTGCCCACGCTTCTTCCCTACCGGTGGGGAGAACAAGGACGGCTTGCAGCCCGGCTGCCATGCCTGTCACCTGAACTCCGGGGGCAATCTGCGCAAGGGCTGCAATCAGCTCATCACGTCGGCGTCTATAGTTTTGCCGGCGGCCACGCACGTGTCTATCCAACGCCCCGGAGGTCACGAATTCCGTGAAGATCAACTGGTCCAAGACACTGACGGTATCGACGCGACCCTTGGCTGCTTCGACAGCGGGGAGAAGATATTCAGGTACGGCCATCCATGCCAATCGCAGGGCCGGAGCAAGCGACTTGCTGGAAGTTCCGAAGTACGCAACATGTTCAGGGTCCAGGCCCTGCAGGGCCCCCACCGGTTTGCGGTCGTAACGGAATTCGCCGTCGTAATCATCCTCAAGAATGAGCCCACCGGTACTGCGAGCCCAGTCGAGAACAGTCGCTCGCCGATCAGGGGATAACGCAAATCCTGTCGGGAACTGATGCGCCGGCGTTAGGAGTACAGCACCCGCATCACTGATGCCAACCAAGTCCTCAACACTCGCCCCACCGTTGTCTACTCTCAGAGGCGGGATTTTCATACCCTCGTCACTGAGGACACTCCGGTAGATGTCCAAGCCGTACCCCTCGACAGCGATCATGTCGACGCCGTGGCTCGCGAGTGCCCGTGCGATGACCATCAGTCCGTGGTTGAAACCTGAAGTGATGACAATCTGTTCTGGTCTTGCAGTGACGCCTCGGACGCGAGCGAGATAGTCGGCGAGCGCCGTCCGTAAGTCCAACCTGCCCAAGGGGTCGCCGTATCCGAACGCACTGTGAGGCGCTGCCGCGAATGCGCGCCGCGCCGCCGCTAGCCATGGTGCGCGAGGAAACTCGGCGAAGTCCGCCGCCCCGGCTTCCAATCCATGCAGAGGGCTGAGGGCCGCCCCGACCGTAGTGCTCTGAGCCGGGGCTCTTCGAGCTTTTGCCCGTTCGGCCACCCGTGTGCCCGAACCGTGCCGAGCAGTGAGCCAACCTTCCCCCACCAAGTCCGCATAGCATTCGGTTACCGTGCTCCTCGCGATGCCGAGGTCGCTGGCGAGCGCTCGGGAGGCAGGTAATCGTGTTCCAGGCGTCAGTCTGCCGGAGCGTACCGCCTCACGGAGAGCCGCTGTCAATCCGGTCCGCAAACCGGACCTGGGGAGGTCGAGGTGAAGGTCAACACCGGCTTTTGCGAGCACCTCGGCCGGTGAAGTGGTCTGAGGTTTCTCCATGCAAATGGACCTTACCCGCATTCCTCCTGGTCCGTACGCTCGGATTTATGACGATTATTGATGCCCCACAAGCCCCACAAGCCCCACAAGCCCCACAAGCCCCGCAGGCACTGCTGCACCAGCACACGCAGCGCTTCGACTGGATGGCCCTCGCCCCTGACGTTTTCAAAGCGCTGCTCCGCCTTGACACGGCCGCGAAAAGGGGACTCCCAGAATCATTGACAAACCTGATCAAAATTCGCGCATCGCAGATCAACCACTGCGCCTTCTGCCTAGACATGCACAGTAAGGACGCCCTAGCCGCCGGAGAGGCCATCGAGCGCGTCATCCAACTCAGTGCCTGGAGCGAATCTAAACATTTCTACACCGCGAAGGAAATAGCTGCGATTGAGTTGACGGAAGCGGTCACGGTGCTCACCGATGGTTTCGTTCCTGACGAGTTGTATGCCAGGGCAGCGAAAGAGTTTGCTGAGGCCGAGCTGGCACAGATTGTTTCTGTCATCGTGGCCATCAACGCCTTCAACCGTTTTGGGGTCACCTCGCGCATGACACCCGGACGTTACACACCCGCAGTTCACTGACAGCCTCACCGCATACTGGCCGGACTACGAGAGCTTCAAGCACGTCCTCATTCGAGCCGTGATCATCGCGCAGTTCCCGTGAGACCCGAACGCGCGAGGATCCCCGCGCGCGAATGCTCAGGCGGACCATGGTGAGTCAGTAATGCGCTCGACCATGCTGGTTGGGTGGAATCCGGGCACGAAGTGCCTGAGGATGTCGGCGTTGACAGTGCCGTAGGTCGTGTCGGGCCGGTGTTTGAGCCCCTCGTAGAAGGTCTGGAGGAACTCGTTCTTGAAATCGCCGCGCGGATGCGCCGCCGTGATTTCACCGACGAGTCCGGGATCGAGGTGGTCCAGCCCCAGGCCGATGGCATCGGTCAGGACCCCCAGACTGGTGGCAGCAACTTCTGGCCCCATCCGCCCCGGGATCCCCGGTGTGGTGTGCAGTGCGATCGCATTCCAGACAACTTCGGCGGCCTGCGAGGAGAAGCCACGCGTGAGAAGGAACGCGCGGGCGTGGTCGGCGCCATCGAGCTCGAATCGTTGCTCGGTGTCCGAGAACGGGGTCAGCAGTCCCGCGTCGTGGAACAGCGCCGCCGTATAAAGGAGTTCCGGGTCAGGCGCGAGGCCCAACGCCCTGGCGTGGATCGAGCCGAACAGGAATACGCGCCGCGAATGATGGTACAGAAGCGGGCTGGTCGTCCCCCCGATGAAACGGGTCACTTCGGCGACAGTGGGAGTTTCAGGAATCTCCACTCCTGCGATAATTTCAGACATGCAACGCTCTCTTTCGGGTGTCGACGGTACGGAACCGGACGAATCGTCCGACTTCCACACTGCCAAAGAGCGACCGGTCGACGCCGCCTCGCCCAGGCCATGAACCACCCGTATCGGGCCACTCCCCAGCGTGACAGCTCCGCGAGTTCCGACGGCCATCTGGTTGTGATCTTGGTGTACGACGGCGTCAAGCTCCTCGACGTGGCTGGCCCGGCCGACGTCTTCGCGGAGGCGAACCGGCTTGGCGCCGGCTACCGCGTCGTCTTGGTGTCGCCCACCGGCGCAGATGTCACCACCTCGGTCGGTATCCGGATCGCGGTCGACGGCGGACCTGACTTCACTCCGGAACCTCGTACATTCCTCATCGCCGGGGGCGACATCTATCCGGGCGCCACGGTACCGGGAGAGTTGGTCGATGCTGTACGGGCGGTGTCGGTCCATGCGCAACGCGTCGCATCCATTTGCACCGGAGCGTTCATCCTCGCCGCGGCTGGCCTCCTGGACGGCAAGCGAGCCACCACGCACTGGAAGGTCGCTCACACCCTCGCCTCACGCTACCCACAGACTCAGGTCGACCCGGACGCAATCTATGTCCGCGACGGCACCACTTACACGTCGGCCGGGGTGAGCGCCGGCATCGATCTCGCGCTTGCCCTCGTTGAGGAGGATCACGGACCCGACCTCACTCGTGAGGTTGCACGCGCGCTCGTGGTCTACCTCCAGAGGGCGGGCGGCCAGTCTCAGTTCTCCGCGCCTCTGCAGGGCTCACCACCTCATACGCCGGCGCTGCGCCGCGTCGTCGATCTCGTCACAGCCGACCCCTCGGCGAGCCATTCCCTCACCGGCCTCGCTGACCACTTGAATCTGAGCGCGCGGCATCTCACCCGTCTGTTCCGCGACGAGCTGTCGACCACACCGGCTCGATATGTCGAATCGATCCGCTTCGACATTGCGAAGGCTTTCCTGGACCAGGGGTACACCGCTACGCAGGCGGCGGATCGTGCCGGCTTTCCCAGTTACGAAAGCCTGCGCAGGGTTTTCGCACGCGAATTGGAGATGACACCTGCTGCCTACCAGCGCCGTTTCCGTACCGCACGCCGTAGCGATACCACCACAGACGGCGCCGGACCGACGCCCGGTTGAGAACGTCGTCTACTGAACGAGCAGGACCGTTTTACCCGGCCGGGGCTTCGGCGCCGCGCCGCGCTCATAGGCGGCTCTACCCTCAGAGAGCGGGAATGTCTGAGCGATCGCCACTTCGACCTGCCCGGCGGCTATCAAGGCCGCCAACTCCTCCAGGCGATCACGGCGTGTGTGGACGACAAAAAAGTTCGCGTTCACCCCGTACTTGTCGGCCAAAACCTCGTTCGGGGGCTCTTGGAGCAGGACGAGCCGCCCACCCGGGCGTACCGACGAATACATCCATTCCGGCACATCAGCACCGACGGCATCAATTGCGGCATCGAATGCCTGTTGATCACGTTCACCGGAATCAGGACGTGTCACGATCACGTGGTCAGCGCCGAGGCTCCTCGCACGGGGCTCGGCCGACGGGGAGGTCACCGTAACCGTAACGTCCGCGCCCAGCGTATGCGCGAACTGTGTGAGGAATGCCCCGACCGCACCGGTTCCGCCCCGGATCAGGATGCGCTGCCCAGCTGCCAGGTTCATTTGGTCGTTCAACGCCTCCCACGCCGTCAATGCCGGTAGTACGGCCGCGGCCGCGGCGACATCGGAGATCAAGGGGCCCTTCCGTGAAACGCACTCCGCCGGGACGACCACATATTCAGCCGCCGCCCCATCGCGGTCAAAGGGCACGAGCCCGAAGACCGAGTCACCAACGGCTAGATCGGTCACACCGGGCCCGACTTCGGAGACTGTTCCCGCGAATTCGTGTGACGGGATCACCGGTCTTCGGTCGACGCCACCAGCTTCCCAGGTCTCTGGCCAGGTGAGCTCGGCGAACGTGATGGCGGCGGCCGTCACGGCAACGCTGACCTCCCCCCGGCCGGGAACGGGCCGCGGTGCTTCTTCGTACACAAGCTGCTCGGGCCCACCCCGCTCATGCGCGCGAAGCGCCATCATCGTAGCGGTTCTCTCCGAAGCACTCGGCTTAGCATCCAATTTTGAGTCTCCATCTGCCTGGTCGCTTGACGTGGCGACGATCTCCGCCTCGTGCTGAACGACTTAATTCTGGCGGCGCACGGCCCACACTGCACCCCCGTTCCGGTCAGAAACCACACCAATCCAGACAGCGAAAGGCATCAGCACAGGCATCCGCTCCTCACCGCGGAGGACATGGGTCCGTTCGAGATCGCGCCGTCAACGCAGTGGGACCTGCCTGTGGACTTCGAGCACGAAATGTTCCCTGACAAGGCCCTGTACCCGCGGCTGGAGGAACTCGCAGTCCGCACATATCCCCAGCGCGGCGACATCTCGTTGCGTTCAGCTCTGACCCTGCACTGATGGGCGAGGTCTGAAGGGCGACGAGTGCCGGCTTAGCTTTCAGCGGGGCTGGTCTTCACGTGACCGAGAACCGCAACGACGATCGTGATCAGCGCAGCGATTCCCAGGCCGACGGTGATGTCCACGTGCAATGCAGCTGCACCGGCAAGAGCGCCGAGGCCGATGAGGATCACGGCACCCGCACGACGTCTCCAGGGCTGGCGGTTGTTCCCGCCAAACGTGGAATCGGCTGCCAACCCGGTCAGGGTTGACGTCACGACAACGGTGGTGACATCCTTCACCGCAATATGTCTGGCGGTACCGGCCTGCATGCCCATCGCGAATCCCAGGGCACCCGTGATCACGAATTGCAGCGCGAGCGGGATCTCACCGGCAAACGGAGCCAGGATGATCGCCGCAATGGCGAGGATGGCGCCGACTACCCCGAAGAGAGCGGTCGACCGGGCTGTCCAGCCCGCGGGAACCGGGCGGAGGACGCGGCCGGAGACAGCAGCCCCCAGCATGAAGAATCCCAACGCAACGACCGGGCCGATGACCGGCAACTGGTCAGCACCGAGCAATCCCATCCCGAGGATGACGACGTTGCCGGTCATGTTCCCCGTGAAGACGCGGTCGAGCCCGAGGTAGCCGACCGCATCGATCACACCGGTGGAGAACGTCAGAGCCAGCATGAGCATGAGGTGGAGCTTTTCGTGCTCGGGGGACTCGGGCATCGTTCTCCTCGGTGATAGGGCGGGGGGCCTACCAAAGCTAACAAGTCGGTGAAGGATCTCACGCCCGCCACGGTGTGAGCCGAGGCCACCAGCCCGGAACATTCCGCCGGTAGTCGAGGTACTGCTCGCCGTAGGTGTCGGCGAGGGCCGGCTCCTCGTACCCCTTCACGAACGCGAACACCGTGGCGAGGACGATCACGGCGTAGAGTCCGACCGCCCATTACCGAACAGCAGCGCCTGGCCGACGATGATCGCAAGGACCGCCAGGTACATCGGATTCCGCACGAAGCGGTATACCCCCGTCACGACGAGTGTTTCCGTCGGAGCGACCGGAGCAGGCGTTCCGCGGTGCAGGGCGAACAGGGCGAATGCGTGCAGGAGGAACGCTGCCCCCACCGCGATCACAATCCAGGCGATCGGCACAACCACCCAGGCAGCGCCGCCCCAGTCGTGCAAGCGCCAGCCGGAGATAAACCAGGGGATGAGGCCCGCGACGATGCCGGGCGCGAGGAGGAGGAAGACGACCGTCCCGATCCACGCGCGTGCGAGCGAGGCTGCCGGGGCCATGCGCGTCAGGCTATCAGCGCAGCGGGTTGAACGGGCGGATTTCCCTCGCGACCGTACCGGTGACGATTTGCTCTGCGAGGAAACGCCCGGTCGCCGGCCCGAGGACGACGCCCCACATGCCGTGGCCGCCCGCGACGTAAACGCCCGGCATTTTCGTCGCCCCGATCAGTGGAAGACCGTCCGGCGTGACCGGCCTGGAACCGACCCACTCGTCTTTTCGGTCTTCCAGGTCCATGCCGGTGAACAGGTCACGCACCGACGCGAGGATTGCCTCGATCCGGCGATGCTGGAGTGGCTCGTCAGGTCCGCGAAATTCCATGGTTCCCGCGATCCTGAGGCGTCCCTCATACGGCGTGCAGGCGACGCGGCGCGCCGGGAAGTAGATCGGGTATCGGGCTGGTTCGTCGGTGGGAACGCTGAATGAGTAGCCGCGTCCGGCCTGAACCAGGGTGCGCACCCCCAGTGGTCGGGCGAGGGCGGGCAGCCAGGCGCCAGTTGCAAGGGCGACGGCGTCGGCCGTGATGGAATCTTGTCCGCGCAGGTCGACCCTGATGCCGCCGGCAACCGGGTGAACGCCGTCGACATGGGCATCCGTTCTGATTTCGCCGCCGCGTTGATCTACCGCGGCGGCAAGCGCCACAACGTATGGGCCTGGTTCGATGAAGCGCTGGCCTTCCATGGTGAAGACCGTGCTCACGTTGGCGGACAATTGCGGCACTCTGCTGCGCGGATCTGCCAGCCGGTCGAGCGGCACGACTTGGCCTGCCTTTTCGACCTGGTGGATTTCGTGGACAAACGGCACGCTCTCGCGTTCCCGCTCAAACCCGATGATGAACGGGCCCTCGTGGGTGTTCGCCACGACGCCGTTCGCGTGCAGATGGTCGAAGGCTTCGAGTGCGACCCGGTCGATCGGAGTCAGCGCCGCCATGGCCTTCCTCCACGCGCCGTGCGTGGCATGCATGGCGAAGCGGAGGAGGAACGCCCAGAGCTTCGGATCGATCCGGGCAGGGATGTGGAGGGGCGCGCTGGGGTCGAGAAGTGCCTTGGCGCCGTAGGTCCAGAGACTCGGGTCAGACAGCGGCATGGCCATGCCGGGCGTCAGCCAGCCCGCGTTCCCCCAGGAAGAACCGCTCGCTACGCCGGAACGGTCCAATACAGTGACCTCGACGCCGCGCTCCTGCAAGTGCCAGGCGGTGGCCAGTCCGACCATGCCGGCTCCGACGACTACCGCGGTCCGGGGAGTGCGTACACGGGATTCCACCAAATCTCCTTCGATACGAGTTGTCTACATGCTGAACATAATTTGCTGTTGGCGCAATCTGAACGCAGTTCATTCTGTGATAGACCAGTGATATGCATACGGATTCGGAAACGAAGCGCGCCGCGGGCGGGAACCCGAATGAAATTCGGTGGCACGGATTGGACGAGATCGACCGCCGGATACTCGCCCGGCTGCAAGCGGATGCGCGCACCCCCAATAACGCCGTCGCAGCTGAAGTGGGAATCGCCCCGTCCACCTGCCTGACGCGTATCCGCTCGCTCCAAGACCGCGGCATCATCCGCGGGTTCTACGCCGATGTGGATCCTGCAGCGACCGGGCGCGGGTTGCAGGCGTTGATTTCGGTGCGGATCCACTCACACGCCCGGCCGAACCTGTCCCAGTTTCGTGACTACCTGGCTGGCCTGGCCAGTGTGGAGAGCGTCTTCTTCGTGACGGGTGACAGGGACTTCCTGGTGCACGTCGCCGTGGAGGACTCGGTAGCTCTCCGCCAACTTGTGGCGGAAGGGCTCAGCCTGAGACCAGAAGTCGCGGGTACGAACACCAGCGTGATCTTCGAATACGTGCGTCCCGCGTCACACGCCCTCACCGGGAGGGCGAAGAGCTGATCAACGAGGGTCGGCGTTCCGGTACCTGGGGAATCCAGCAACGCACGGTGTCGCGGTACCGGCGGAATTCATCGCCGAACCGTTCTTCAAGGTCGGACTCCTCGAGTGGCCTGATGGCGTAGTTCCAGAGCAGAGAGCCCGCGATCGCATAGGCCAGCACGAGCCACGACGACAGGATGAGGCCAACCGCGACGCCCTGCACGATGCCGCAGAGAGCCATCGGGTTCCGAACCCACAGGTACGGGCCGGCGATGACCAGACGGTTGGGCATCGCCGACGGCAACGGCGTGCCGCTTCCCTGCGTCGACATCACGAAAGCCGACGAGATCCCGATGGCACTGGCCGCCACGAGGACCGCGACACCGGCAGGGGCTGCGAACGTCGGAAACGCGAACGACACAGCCCAGCGTTGCTCGAGAACTGCGATGATGAGTGGAATCACCACCAGGAACAGTCCCCAGAAAACGAGGATCTGCCGGAACGTCGAAACCACGTGTGCTGCAGCGGTGGAGCGGATGGCGGCGGGGCGAAATGCGAACGGGCCAGCCGCTATCCAGGCCGTTGGTACCCGTCCGATCAATACAAGGCACAGAGCAACGACGGAGCCGGCCGTAGCGGCCACCATCGCGAGTACGCCCACGCCCGCTTCGGCCGTGAAGGTCGCATTGAGCGCCAACGCGACGGTGACGAAACCCGTCCAACCCGCGGTCGCCACCGCAGCGCCCTTCACGCCGAACGCCGCAACTGCAGAGGACACGCTGCCCTCACACTAACGGGCCTGCTGAGCCGATGTATTCCGAAAAGGGAATAGAACCCGAATTTATACGTTTGCATATATGTGACCTGCGAACCATGCAGTCGCTGCAATCGTCGCCAGGGGAACCTCGGCGCGCGACCTAGAAGGAGTAAGTATCATGGCCAGACTCGATGGCAAGGTAGCAATCATCACCGGTGCGGCACAGGGAATGGGCGAGTCCCATGCTCGTCTTTTCGTCGCTGAGGGCGCGAAGGTGCTGCTGACCGACGTCAACGAAGAGCGGGGTAGCCAACTCGCGAGCGAACTGGGCGAGAACGCGCGGTTCATCAAGCAGGACGTGACGTCGCTCGCCGGATGGCAGACGGTGGTCGACACCGCCGAAAAGGAATTCGGGCCGGTAACCGTCCTGGTGAACAACGCCGGGATCATCGGCCCGGTTGTGGAAACGGTCGAGTTCAGCGAAGAGGACTACCTCAACGTCGTCGCCGTGAACCAGCACTCGCAGTTCTTCGGCATGAAGACCGTCATTCCCTCCATGAAGAAGGCGGGCGGCGGATCGATCGTCAATATCTCTTCGACGGCAGGCATGCTTGCCGTGGTCGGCTCGCCCAACCTCGCCTATGTCGGAAGCAAGTACGCCTCCCGTGGCATGACCAAGCACGTGGCGGTGCAGTACGGGCCCGACAACATCCGTGTGAACTCGGTCCACCCCGGCTACATCAAGACCCCGATGATGGCCGCTGCCACTGACGAGACTGGCGGCGGCATCGCAGCCCAGGTTCCGCTGCGCCGCATGGCCGAGACGGTCGAGGTGTCTGAGTTGGTGCCGTTCCTCGCATCCAATGCGTCTTCATACATCAGCGGTACCGAGCACGTCATCGACGGTGCGCTGATCGCCGGATAGCACTGTGCGAACGGCGGGGCGCTCATCACTCGCGAGCGTCCCGCCGTCTGCGGGAGGCCGCTCGACAGGCCCACAATGGGCCTTGCTTCGACACGATGGGGCGGCGTACGGTGTCGTCACTGCGAAAGGACATCGCCGTGACGAAACCCAGACGACTGGCGCTCGCATCGGGCATCCTCTATCTCCTGACGTTCGCCTTCTCGATCCCGGCGTTCTTTCTGTATGAGCCGGTGCTGACCGACCCGTACTACATCGTCAGCGGCGGCGGCGCCGACACGCGGATTATCTTCGGCGCCTTCCTCGAGGCACTCACCGCGCTCGCTGGCATCGGCACCGCCGTCGCGGTGTACCCGGTGGTCAGGCGGCAGAGCGAAGTCGCCTCCCTCGGCTTCGTCACGACTCGGATCTATGAGGCGACCGTGCTCATCATCGGCGTCCTTGCCCTGGCCTCGATCGTGACCCTGCGCCAGGCGGGCGCCGCAGCGGGCACCGACGACGCGGCGATGGTCGCCGTCGGCCACGCGCTGATCGCGGTTCGCGACCAGACGGCCGTGTTCGGGCCCGGATTCGCGCCCGCCCTCAACGCGCTGTGCTTCGGTTACGTGCTGTATCGCTCGCGACTCGTGCCTGTTCGGGCTTCTCGGCGACAATTCGGTGTCGGCACTGGCCGCTTATGGCTTCGACTCGAAACCGGGGGAGTCAACCGGAACCGGCCCGTCGCAAGCCACGGTCGCAGATGACGACGTCTGAGGCGGCGTCAATTCCGGTTTGCCCCCAGGTGGTGATTGTTCAGGATGCCCGCGAGGAGTGGGAGTTGCGCAGGGTCGGCCAGGGCTGATCCGACTGCCACGACACGTGCCCCAGTCGCAAGGTAGCTCTCGGCGTTGGAAGCATCCATCCCACCTGTGGCCACGAGCTTTGCTTGCGGGAATGGCCCAGCCATTGCGGTGAACCAGCTGAGGCCGAGAGCGGATGCCGGGAATACCTTGAGCCACGTCAGACCCGCTGCTAACGCGGATTGCAACTCGGAAGCCGTGCCTACGCCGGGAAGCGGCGGCATGCCGGCCTCGAATGAGGCGCGCACGATCTCCCTGTCATAGCCCGGACTAACAGTGAACGCAGCGCCCGCGTCGCGGGCCTGGCGGACATGTTCAAGGGTGACCACCGTGCCCGCGCCAACGGATTTGCCGATTTCGGCGCCAGCTGCAACCACTGCGCGAAGAGCATCGAGGTCACGCTCTGATTGAATCGGGAGCTCGATGCACTCGAACCCTAGTTCCCACGCCTGGCGCGCCAAAGCCACGCTGTGCTCCACGCCGAAGCCACGAAGGATGGCCATGAGGGCGTGCCCCCCGAGCATCTGGGTCAGCGGTTCGTTGGAATACATCACCAAGCGTTCCTCTCGTGGCAGCGGCGTCGTCATTGCCGGGGCGTTTGACAGCGTGCGCTGCCACATGTCACTATAGGCCACGTTGCGCATCACGCAGCGGCCTTGCGTATATTGCAGTTTCAGTTCACCGACGAGCGAAAGCCGGTCAATGAAGATCACTTCCATCAGCACCTACCACGTCGAGCCGCGCTGGCTGGTCGTGAAGGTGTCGACCGACAAAGGCATCGTGGGCTTCGGGGAACCCGTGGTCGAGGGCAGGGCGCGTACGGTCGAGACGGCCATCCAGGAGATGTCGAACTATCTGATCGGCCAAGATCCGCGCCGCATCGAACATCACTGGCAGGCAATCTACCGAGGCGGCTTCTACCGGGGTGGACCCATCCTCACGAGCGCCTTGAGCGGGCTTGAGCAAGCAATGTGGGACATCAAGGGCAAGGCTCTCGGAGTTCCGGTGTACGAACTCCTCGGAGGGCATGTGCGAGACAGCGTGCGCATGTATGCCCATTGTCATGGCGAGACCGAGGAAACCCTCGGAGCAACTGCGCGCCGCCGCGTCAGCGCCGGGTTCACGGCAGTCAAGCTGGCCATCGACGGACCGGCCTGGCCCATCGAGTCGCCGGACTGGATCGACGCGCAGGTTGCGCGGGTTGCGCTCGTTCGCGACATCGTGGGTTCGAACGTGAATATCGCCGTCGACTTTCATGGGCGGGTCGGGCCCGCCGTCGCCAATACCCTGATCGCCGAGATGAGGCATCTCCGACTGATGTTCGTCGAGGAACCATGCCTTCCCGACAATCCGAGCGCGATGGCCGACATCGCCCACCGCACGACAACGCCGATAGCAACGGGAGAGCGGTTGTTCACGCGGTGGCAGTATCGCGAGCTTCTCGAGACCAAAGCCGTCGCCGTCGTGCAGCCAGACTTGTGCCACGTTGGCGGCATCTTCGAGGCCCGCAAGATTGCCGCAATGGCCGAGACGTACTACGTCTCGGTGGCGCCCCACAACCCGCTGGGCCCGATCTCGCTTGCAGCATGCATTCAATTGGGTGCCTGCACCCCTAACTTCCTCATCCAGGAGCACCCCACGCTCGACGACCGGAGCGATATCGGACACGGGATCCTTGTCGATCCGTTCGAGATCGTCGAGGGCAGCATCGCAATTCCCACCGGACCAGGGTTGGGGATTGAAGTTGACGAGGACGCCTTGGAGAAGAAGAAGACCAACGGAGTATGGGAATCACCCACGCTTCGGCACGGCGATGGTTCGGTCGCAGAGTGGTGACCGACCACAAATCCAGAAGGAGCATCATGAAACTGTCCAAACCGCTTGCAGTCCTGATGGGGCTCGGCCTGATCGGCGCGACCCTCACGGGCTGCAGCCCCCAAAAGGCCGCCGAATCCCCGACCGCCTCGAAGGTAGACGAGGACATCACGCTGACCGTGCTGTCTCCACTCGTCGTTGAAAAGACGGAGAGCGTCGTGGAGAAGGGCTACGCCGACGCGTACATGAAGGCCCACCCGCACGTGAAGATCGAATTCATCGGAGTTCCGATGAACGACGCATACGCGAAGATCAGCACCCTGGCCACCGGCGGCCAGATGCCGGACATCTTCATCAACTCTCCCGAGTTCGACAGCAAAGCGGACCAGTTGGGAATTGTCGCCAATATGGACAAGCTCCTGGGTAAGGAGTATCTCGCCGGGTTCGAGGCGGCGCCCCTGAAGCAGGCAAAGCTCGACGGCAAGACGCAGTTCGCCCCCTACTTCACGATTCCGACCGGCCTGCTGTACCGCAGTGACCTGTTCGAAGCAGCCGGGCTCAAAGCTCCGACGACGTGGGACGAGTTCGAAGCCGCCGCGAAGAAGCTCACCGTTGACACGGACGGCGACGGACAGACCGACCGTTGGGGTTTCGCGATGGTCGGAACGAATGACGGTTCAGGTGGGTCCCGCTTCATCCCCATCATGCGCACGTTCGGCGCGCAGGAACTGGTTGCAGACGGAAGCAGTTGGAAGACGCAGTTCGGCACCGCCGATGCAGCCAAAGCATTCAAATTGTATGGCGACCTGGTCAACAAGGATGGCGCAGTGCCTCCCGGACCGCTGCAGACCGGCTACGCCCAGGCCAACGCGCTACTCGCGACGGACAAGGCCGCGATGATGGTCACCGGACCGCACACGATCGGTGCGATCCTCGCCCAGAACCCGGACCTCGAGGGCAAACTGGCCGGGGCCCCGCTCCCGCACGCTCCCGGAAAGAAGTCCGTCTCGGTCCTCGGAATGCTCGGCTGGTCGATCTCTGCCGACAGCAAGCACAAGGCAGCAGCGGCCGACTACATCAAGTTCATGCTCAACAAGAAGAACCAGCTCGCCTGGAATGCCGCGACCGGCCGCTTCCCCACCCGTACGGACGCCATCAGCGACCCGCAGGTCAACCGTCCGGAACTCCAGGGCTTCATCAAGGCGCAGGACAACGCGTTCCAGCTGCCCGCTGTTCCGTTCTACGCGGACTTGCAGGTCATCGCCGGTAACTCCTACCAGCAGGTCATCTTGAACAAGATGTCGCCGGAAGAAGCGGCGAAGTCGGCCGCAGGTCAGACGGAAACCACAATTTCCAACAACGGCTAGCGCCATTCGTCGGCGGGGGCTTCCGGGACGGGAGCCCCCGCCTACTCTCAGAAAGCAGTCTCTATGGCAAAGCAGTCTGCCGTCACGCTGAGCGATCGGCGGGCCGGACTCTCCTTCATCTCACCCTCCCTGCTGGTGATGCTGGCCCTGGTGATCTTCCCGCTGGGGTTTGGCCTCTACATCAGTTTCTTCAGAACCAATCTCCGCAACCAGTGGGATTTCGTCGGCTTCAAGTTCTTTATCCAGTCGCTGAGCGATCCCAGCTTCCTCAAGTCGATCGGGATCACCCTGGTCTTCGCGATCCTCGTTGTGCTCGGCAACCTTGTTCTCGGAACTGTTCTGGCCTTGATCCTCAACACTGAGATCCGGTTCAGGGTGCTGTTCCGCGCCATCCTCATTCTTCCCTGGTTGTTCCCCGACGTCGTCGTTGCCCTGATCTTCAAATGGATTTACAACCCGCTCTATGGACTGCTCAACTACGGCCTGTCTGCGCTCCACCTCATCGACAAGCCGATCGCCTGGCTCGACGATCCCAACCTGGCGTTCGCCGCGGTGGTCATCTCGTGCATCTGGAAGGGCTACCCCCTCGTGATGATCCTGGTGCTGGCCGGGTTGCAGTCGATTCCGAAGGACCGTTACGAGGCGGCCTCCCTCGACGGGGCCGGTGGATTGAAGTCATTCCGTTTCGTGACCCTCCCAGGCCTCCTGCCGGTGCTGATCGTCAGCATCATCCTCGACACGGTGTGGTGGTTCAAACACTTCACAATCGTGTGGCTCATGACCAGCGGCGGCCCGATCGACTCGACCAAGGTGGTCAGTATCGACATCTACCGGGTCGCGTTCCAGAACTTCGACTTCGGGCGAGCATCCGCCATGGCGGTCATCGTTTTCATCATCTGCTTAGCCATCAGCATCATCTACCGACGATTGGTCCGGGACAATGAAGAATAGAACAGCCAGGGCGAAGGTGAATCCCGCCTTCTACCTGATACTTGCGGTCTCCGTACTGTTTGTGCTCGTACCCGTGTTCTGGATGCTGTCCACGGCGCTGAAGCCTGAAACTGACCTCTTCTCGACGCCGCCACGCCTCTGGCCGACGACGCCCGACCTGAGTGCGTTCGTTCGGGTGTTCACCGATTATCCGTTCGTCGACTACTTCAGAAACAGCCTGGTGGTCGTATCGGCCTCCACCCTGATCTCTTTGGCGTTCTCGGCGCTGTCCGGGTACGGCCTGTCACGATTCAACTTCCGCGGAAAAGGCTCGTTCCTGACGTTCCTTCTCATCTCGCAGATGTTTCCGTCGATCATGCTGCTCATTCCGTACTACAAGATCATGCAGACGTTCGGGCTGGTGAACACGCAGGCCGCCCTGATCCTGACCTACGTCTCGTTCACGATCCCGTTCTGCTCGTGGATGATGTACGGCTATTTCAAGAGCATCCCGCGGGAGCTTGACGAGGCAGCGGCCATCGACGGCGCCAGCCGGTTCGGGACGTTCTTCCGGATCGTCCTGCCGCTGACGGTGCCCGGTCTCGTTGCAACGGCGATCTATTCCTTCATCACCGGGTGGAACGAGTACATCTTTGCGCTCATCCTCACCAGTTCCGAAGACATGAAGACCGTTCCGGTCGGTATCGGCCAATTGATAGGCCAGTACAAGATCCAGTGGAACGACCTCATGGCGGCGTCACTGTACGCGGTCATTCCCCTCATGATCTTCTTCATCTTCCTTCAGCGTTACCTGATCAGCGGCCTCACCGCCGGCGGCGTAAAGAATTGAGTCTCAATGTCTAAGATTTCCCGGCTCGAGGTGCTGCACGTGCGGCCTCGATTCTCCTTCCTCCTCCTCCACACCGAAGACGGCCTCGTCGGCCTCGGCGAAGCTGCCCTTGAAGGGCGTGACAAAGTCGTCGAGGCGGCGATCCACGACCTCGAATACCTGTTGATCGGCCAGGACTCGCGACGAATCGAATACCTCTGGCTCCTCATGTATCGAGCCACGTTCTACCCGGCCGGGTCCGTGATCGGAAGCGCCATCAGCGCAATCGATCAGGCGTTGTGGGACCTCCAGGGCAAACGCCTCGGGGTGCCCGTTCACACGCTGCTGGGCGGAACCGTTCGGGATCGTGCCCGTGTCTACAAGCACGTCAATACTCGCGATTTCGTTCCCGTTGACCCGGCCATCCACGAGCAGGACCTCACCGAGTTTCTCGGCCTCGCGAAAGACGCCGTCGCGGAGGGGTACACGATGATCAAGACGGCCCTTCCGGGGCCGGCCCGCTTCCTCGAGTCGCGCAGCTTCATCGAACGCCAGGTCGAGCGATTTTCGTTGCTGCGGGAAACCATCGGCCCGGACATCGACTTCGCAATTGACTTCCACGGACGAGTGAGCTCTGCTCTGGCCATCCAGCTCATCGATGCGATCGAGCCGCTGCACCCTCTTTTCATCGAAGAGCCCGTGATGCCGGAAGACGTCGACGCGATGGCGCACTTGTCCCGGCGCACAAACGTTCCGATCGCCGCGGGCGAGCGTCTTTTTACGCGGTGGGGTTTCCAGCGACTCTTGGAGGAACGTGCGGTCGCGGTCGTGCAGCCGGATCTCTCGCACTGCGGCGGTATTTCGGAAGGCCGCAAGATCGCCGCGCTCTCGGAGACTTACTCAGTGGGTTTCGCACCGCACAACCCACTCGGTCCGGTGAACCTCGCCGCGAGCCTTCACCTCAGCTTCACAGTTGAGAACTTCGTTGCTCAGGAGCAAATCACCTTGGGCGACGGGCTTATCACCTCGCCGTTCGAGTTGGTCGACGGATACATCCTCCCATCGGAATTGGCGGGCCTCGGTGTGGAGCTCGACACAGAAGCAATCGAATCCGCCCTTTACGACGGCGGCTGGAAGCTCCCGCATTGGTTTGACACACACGACAGCGGAGTTGCGAAATGGTGAATGAATCGCGGCTCCAGCCGTACCGACAATTGTTGCTTGACAGTGGCTCGCCCTCGGCAGACGAGGTCACAACCTCGGCTAAACGCTTCCCGGACGGCGCCCACTACCGAGTGGAGATCCCGAGCACGGAGGGCGTCGAGGGCTTGGCGGCGGTGTTTCAGGCCGCGGACGATTATGGTGTGCCGCTGCACCGAGTCTCGCAGGGCAGCGGTTCCATGCTCCTGGTGGATGATGAAATCCGCGAGATGGCCGCCATGTGCCACAGCCGGAATGTGGAATTGAGCCTGTTCGTGGGACCCCGTGCCGGCTGGGACATCTCAGGCCAGCGCACGTTTGGCGGCAATCGCCTCGAAGGCGCCGACCAACTGGTCTACTCCATGGATGACCTCGCTCGCGCTGCTGAACTGGGTGTGCGTGGAGCGCTGGTCTCCGACGAAGGGGTACTGGTCGCCGCCGCACTGATGCGCGTCCAAGGGCTACTTCCCAACGACTTCGTGCTCAAGGGGTCCGTACAGCTCATGGCAAGCAACCCGCTCTCCGTTCGCATGCTCGAGGAAGCCGGACTGGACACGATCAATATGGCGCCCGGGATGAGCCTGGCGCGACTGTCAGCCGTGCGCGGCGCCGTTGACCTGCCTATCGATTTCTATGTCGAGGCGCCGGACAACCTCGGCGGATTTGTGCGTCACTACGAGATACATTCCATCATTGAGGCGCTCGCCCCGGTGTACGTGAAATTCGGACTACGCAATCATCCCGACGTGTACCCCAGCGGCGGACACCTCCAGCCGTTGACGAGTGCTTTGTCACGTGAGCGTGTGCGACGGGCCCGCATTGGCCTGGACCTGCTGGATCGACTCGGCAACGACTTCACAATGACACAAACGGATGCGCCTGCCGAGGTGACGAGGTTGGGTGTGCCCCAGCCACGCGAGTCGGCTTTCCAGAATGAGGCCTTCCTTCAGAATGGATAACACAGCAGTCCGGCTCCGGCTGCTGCATGATTACTTAGGCGCAGGTTTTTGTCATCATTGGCGCGGTCAGTGCTTGCAGCTCTGTGAGGAGCGCTTGAGTGGAGGAACATTGGGGATGGAAACAGTCACATCGGCAGGTGAGTTGACGTGAGCCAATCTCTGGAACGAGCGCTCGCGATCCTCGGCTTGGTCGGTGACGCGCCGAAAACCATCACCCAATTAGGCCGCGAACTGGATGTCCACGCGACGACGGCTCTGCGTATGGTGCGGACTCTCAAGAAGGAGCGGTTTCTCGAATCAGTGGGGGACGGTACCTACCGGCTTGGATCGGCTTTGATCGACCTGGGCCAAAGGGCGCTGGAGGGAAACGATTTGCGCACGAGGGCACACGAGCACCTTGCCGCATTGAATGAGATCACCAACGAAACCGTGCATATGGCGGTTTTGGACGGTCTGGGAATCAGCTACGTCGACAAGGTCGAGAGTAAGCATCCGGTGAGGATCGAGTCACAGGTGGGCCGTCTCGTGCTGAAGCACTGCACGGGGGTTGGGAAGGCCATCCTGTCATTCCTTCCTGCAGACCAGCTCGAGGCTCACCTCGCTGGAATGGATTTCCAGCACTTCACCCCAACGACGATCGTTGACGAGGTAGCGTTCCGGCGAGAGCTCGAGCTCACCCGAGAACGCGGCTACGCCGTCGACGACGAAGAGCATGAGCCCGGCATCTGTTGCGTCGCGGTGCCGGTCTTCGCAGCGTCGGGTCTCGTGATCGGGTCGGTCAGCGTTTCAGCACCATCGAGCCGGATGCCATTGGGCAAGCTGCTGGAGTTCCTTCCAGAGATCAAGCACACCGGCGAATCGGTGTCAGAGAGCGGCGGGTACCGGAGTCGCTCCAGCCGGGACTGAGGCCGGCACCTCTCACGTGGCCTGCTGTCGGTTTACCATCTCGGTGATCCAGATGGGCGCGAAGGGCGAAGTGCAGTTCGGGGGAGTCGGGTAATCCTTGAGCACCTGCAGGCGCTCTCCGATGTCGATGGCCCGCTCGCGATGCTGGGGGTGCTCGATCCCGATCTGGGCGAGGCAGTGGTTCATCGCCCACTGCAAGCGATCCGGGGCATCCCTCATCTCCGCCTCGATGATGTCGAGCAGTCCCGGGAGATCGAGGCCGTCGGGACTCTTCGCCACGCGTTCGGTGGTCAGGGCCCAGCCGGCACTCGCGACCACGGGGTCAGGATCGGCGAACCAGGCCAGGCGCAGCTCCTCGGCGTGAGGGTTCTTCTTCACCAGGTAGTTCACGAGCCAGTCGTGCACCTTGGGTATGCGCGCCTGGCGCAACATGCCGTCCAGCTCGTCGCCCTCGAAAATCTTCGGCCGGCAGATCAGAATCGCCAGCAGCCGCGCGGCGGTATCACCGGTCGCCCAGAGGTCCAGCGCAAGCTCCTGCTGGGTCCCCAGCCGTTTAGCGGATGCGCGCAGCTTGCTGAGGTTCACCCCGTGGTCGTCACCGTGCCTGGCGTTCACCGCGCGAGCCTTCGGGTCCTCGAGCTCGGCCAGCTCGGCCATCACCGCGGCGACCGTCGTTCCGGCCACTGTCGTTCCGGCCACCTCAGGCTCCTGTCTGTCGCGTATGGGATTCAGCCTACGACGAAGTTCTGGCCCCTGTCGGGTTGCGGGCTTCATCCTGCTGATGGCGTACATCGGAGCAGCCAACTCCTAGCTCACCGACGCCAATCATGAGTTTTCCTCATGGACAGGTGGTCGGCCCAGGAATACCCTTAAGCCGTCCCGACATGACCCGACAACGATGACGGAGAGGTGCGCGAAATGGGAGCTGCAGAAAACGCCGAACTGGTTCGGCGAGGCTATGAGGCCTTCAACGCAGGGGATTTGGCGACGCTCAACGGGCTGTTCGCGGAGGACGCCGTCTGGTACGCCGGCGGCAACAACGTGCTATCCGGAGTGAAGCAGGGACGTGACGCGGTCATGGCCTATTTCGGCGAGTTGGGAGCGCGTTCCCAAGGAACTTTCCAGGCATCGGTCGACGACGTGGTCGGTGGAGAAAACCACACGGTGGGGATCCAGCACACCCGGGCCCAGGGCAACGGGAAGACTATGGACGCGGCCACGACCATCGTTTTCGTTCTCCGCGATGGAAAGGTCATCGAGGGTCGCGAATACTTCGACGACTCGGCCAAGGCGGACGACTTCTGGGCCTAAATTCCGGGCACGTCTTTGGCGCGGACCTCGCGTAATGCCCTCTGCCACACCTGCTCCTGAAGACCTTCGTCGTAGCTTGTGGCCGAAGACTTGCTCGGTTTGGCTTTCACGAAGTAGCACCCGGTAGTGGTTTCGACCTCCGGCGCAGAAGCGACGTAGACGGATGTCGCCGCACCTCTTTCGGGAGTCATCAGGAACGGCCCCGCCAGCGTGGAAAGCGATTTGATCCAGCCGCCGGTGTTCTTGCCGAACGACGTTGCCACCACGCCGGGGTGAAGACAGTTGACGGTGACGCCCGTCCCGTGAAGGCGGCGGGCCAACGCGTATGTGGCCATGACGTTGGCGAGCTTGGCGTTCGAGTAGGCGTTCATGCTGAACGACGCCTGCGCGTTTCGACTGCCCAAGTCGATCCGCCCGTTGGATTGCGCGGAGGAAGCGACGTTCACGATGCGGGACGGGGCGCTGGCTTTGAGTGATCCGAGCAACTCGAGAGACAGCAGAACCGGCGCAAGGTGATTGAGGGCCCAAGTCCTCTCAATGCCCTCGTCGGTCAACTCCCACTTCGGGAACACGGCACCGGCGTTGTTGATCAGGACGTCCAATCTCCGGTGGGTCGCAGAGAATTCGTGCGCAACGCGGCGCACGTCGACCTGCGCGGTGAGGTCTGCGACCAGATACTCGACGTTCCGGTTGCCCGTCTGCGTGCCGATCCACTCGGCAGTCTTCGCCGTCTCGCTGGGTCGACGACCGATGATCACGACCTGGAAGCCGTGCCGGGCGAGCGCCAGGGCCGTCTCCCGCCCGATGCCCGAGGTGGCTCCTGTGATCAGCGCGGTCTTCATGACGTGGTCTCCTGCTTGTCTCGGTCCGTGGTGTCGACGGTGACCACAACCGTGCCTCGTGCGTGACCCATTCCGACATACGTGACCGCTCGCGCGGTCTCAGGCAGCGGATAGGTCCGGTCGATAAGCGGTGTCACCGCGCCGGCCTCGATGAGGCTCTTCAGGGCGACCGAGTCCTCGCGCCTGGGGAACTTGATGGACGGCCCCGCCTGCCGGCGAGTGAGCCTGGACATGATCGCCGTGGTGATGACGGTGCTCATGGTTCCGAACCAGCGACCACCAGAGGTTCCGTTGTTCGACTGCAGGACGCCATCCGCTGTGAGCGCGCGCCGGGTTCGTGACAGCGAGTGATTTGCCGCGTTGTCGAGGATGAAGTCGTAGCGTTCGGAACCCAGGGTGAAGTCATCCGTCGTGTAGTCGATGACGTGGGTCGCGCCGAGTGAGCGGACCGTCCCCATGTTGCTCGTGCTGCACACCGCGGTCACCTCGGCGCCGAGCGCTTTCGCGATTTGGACAGCGAAGGACCCGAGCCCTCCGGAGGCGCCGTTGATCAGCACCTTCTGGCCCGGCCGCACCCGGCCGCGAAGCAACTGAAGTGCGGCGCTGGCCGACACGCCCACGGCGGCCGCCTGTTCGAACGAGAGGTGTGCGGGCTTCGGCACGAAATGATCCTCCGCGGCGCACACATACTCCGCGAATGCGCCGGCGCACCAGCCGAACACTTCGTCACCGGTACGGATGCCCGTCACGGCATTGCCGACGGCGACGACGGTCCCGGCGATGTCCGTGCCCGGCACGCGGTTGCGTGGCTTGCGGAGTCCGGTGGCCAGCCGCGCGATGACGGGCTCGCCCTGAATGCTCACCAGGTCACCCACGTGGATGGACGCCGCGTGGACCCTGACCACCACCTCATCACCCGTGGCCACCGGCACCGGGATGGTCTCGAGCCTCAGCACCTGGTCCGGGCGGCCGTAGCTGTCCTGGACGATCGCCTTCATCGAGGTCGGGACCGCGGCGACGGCGGTCATGATCGTGACGCCGGAAGCACGGGACCCTCAAAGGCCGCTCTGTGAAAACCTCTGACCAGCAGCCAGACGGGCAGCACCAGTTCGAAGAAGAACCCGGGCATCGTGAGATAGAGGCCGACATGAACACCGAACAGTTCGGCGACGGTCCCGGCGACGTGCAGCGGATAACCGATGAGGCCGGAGAGCGCCAGCCAACGGGGCACCAAGCCGGTTCGGAAGAGGAGCACGCAGAGGAAGGTGGCCCCGACTCCGAGCGTCATCTGGCCGATCTGGTAGGCCATGCCATTGAGCTCGACAAGGACCGCGCCGAAGGTTGCGGCACCGGGCTCGCCAGCGTGTTGGGACAGGGGAATGATCATCAGCACTGCCAGCGCCCCGATACTCAGGAACACCACCTGGACGATGATGGCGGCGTAATACGTGAGGGCGGTGCGCGTGCTGTGTCGCTCCAGGATTGGGAAGAGGAACACCGCCTTCGCGATGTCCACCGCAGTGTTCAGCAGCATGAGAAAAGCCCCGAGTGCCAGGAGCGACTGCAGGGGAGGGATTGAAGCCAGGAAGTCGGGGCCGGCGACCAGTGAGGTGACGAGGGATGACCCGCCGCCGTAGACAAGAAAGCCGGCCAGGAACAGCGCCCCTATGATTCGTGATTGCTTCATGCGATTGCTCGGCGGTCTCCTCGACGACGATGCCTTCCGCATCTGGTCGGCGGCCGAATGGGTGGAGAGAGTTGCCTGGTTCATGAGATCTCCTGCGGGTGTAGTGACGATGTACCCTCAGCCTGCGCGTCTGACTGAATCCTCGAATCCGGGCGGGTACGTAGCCGGCACTGAGAATGTGTACCCGCTCAGTGTTGGCCGGGATGCCACGGGATGGCCGGGTGACGAGCCTTGGACCATGCGCTATTTCCTCGTCGAGGTTTCCGTCTATCAGCCGGATCCGGTGGAGATGGAGCGCGCGGCGCGGACACTCCATGCCGCCGAGGCCCGCTTATCGGGGTCCGCGATGGCCGCCCGCCCCCTGGCCGCGGCGATCGTCGACGGTCGCCTGGTCTGCTTGATTGAGGCGCCGAGCATCCGTGCGCTTCGGCGTCTGGTGGCCCTGGCTCTTCTGCCGCTGGGGCGGATTGGTGAGATTTCCTGGCCCCGCATCTCTCAGCCCAGCTCAGCCCCAGGTGCCGATCTTGGTCCTCGAGCTGAGTCCGAGCTTGTTGAGGATGTTGTAGATATGAGTCTCGACGGTTCGTTCGGAGACGAATAGACGGCCGGCGATTTCCTTGTTGCTCAGCCCCTCCGCAGCCAGGTCGGCGACCTGCCGCTCACGCTTGCTGAGCGGGTCGGCGCTCTTCGCCGCAGGACCCGCGTTCGGCGCGACTTCTGTCCCCAGTGCGAGCGCCACGGCAGCCTCGTGCCCGAGCCGAGCGCCATCCTCGAACGCTCGCGAGTACCGTTGATCGCCGAGCTGGGTGCGCGCCAGCATTGCGGCCTGCTCGATGAGGGGCCGGATGAAGGGACTGACGCGGTAGCCGCCGTCAGCCCGGAGCATCTCCGTTGCGCCGAGGAGCCGCGCAGAGCGCTCCGCTTGCCCGGCCATCGCGGCATTCCCAGCCAGCGCCTGCAGCCTGAGCACCAGCCCAGGGCGATCATCGATGACAAGGGTCGCTTTCAGCGCCTCGATCAATGCCGACTCCGCCGCCGCGTGTTCCCCCAGCATCATCGAGCCGACCCCCACACTCGTGAGGTGGGTGCTGAGCATGAAAATCTCACCAACCCGCGCGCAGCTCTCCACCGCGGCCTGTCCGATGTTACGCATCCGCTCGAAATTGCCGTCCAGCGACGCAACCAGCGCCTCGGACTGGGCGGCAGCGATCTGTGCGATGTCATCGCCGAGGTCATCTGCGAGTGCCTGCGCCTCCGATGACGACCGCCGAGCTGAGGGCAGGTCGTCGGCCATGACCTGCAGGGCGGCCTGGATCGCCAGAATGCGCACCAGCAGGACCCCGGCTTTCACGCGACGAGCGATGTCGGCCGCTTCCGCGATGGAGTCCATACCGGCGGCGGGGTCGCCCTGCGCTACGGCCAGGTAGCTGCGGACGAATAGAGCACGCCCGCGTGTGGCCTCGTCGTCTGCGCGCCGCTGGAGCAGGGACTCGATCCAGTGGACTCCCTCGCTCAGCGCGCGGTTCGCCCAATACCGGCCGAGGCCCGCCGCCATCTCCAAACCCACGTCGGCAGCGTCGGGGTCTGCCAGGCACAAGTGGAGGGCCCCGCGGATGTTGTCGGCCTCGAGATCGAAAGACTGCAGCAACGCGAACGTGCCCACGTCATCCGCTGCATGCCCGTCGGAGTCGGCACGGCGGCACATGGCTGCGAAGTAATCGAGGTGCGCCCTCCTGAAGATGTCTTCCTCGGCTGCCTCGCGGAGGCGCAGCACGGCGAATTCCCGCATCGTCTCATGCATCCGATAGCGGCCACCGGCAGTTGTGTGTTCGAAGTTCACGAATGAACGGTCGACGAGTGCGGTGAGCGCGGGCATCACCCTGGTGGGCGGGATCGTCGCATCGCCGCAGATGCTCTCGGCCGCATCCAGGGTGAACGAGCCCGGGAATACCGATAGTCGTCGCAGCACCGCCTTCTCCTCTGGCCGAAGGAGATCATGACTCCACGCGATGGTCCCTGCCAGCGTCTGGTGCCGGACCGGGGCGGTGGCGCTGCCTCCGTCGAGCAGCTGGAACCTGTCGTCCAGCCGCTCGACCAGCTGCTTCACGCCGAGGGTGCGGAGCCGCACTGCGGCGAGCTCGATCGCCAGCGGAATGCCGTCCAGGCGGCGGGAGAGTTCGACGACGTCGGGAAGGTTGGCCTCGTTCAGTGTGAAATCCCCGCCCGCGGCGCCGGCACGCTCAATCAGGAGTGCGACGGCCTCAGACTGTGCGACGTGTGCGGGCTCCCGGTTCGCGCCGGGCTCCGGGAGGGAGAGGGGATGGATCGCAACGACCCGCTCTCCGCCGATGTCGAGGGGCTGCCTGCTGGTCGCCAGTATTCGAAGCTCCGCCGCCTCGTGCAGGAGCGTGTCCGCCAGGACGGCGCACGCGTCAATCAGGTGTTCGCAATTGTCCAACACGAGCAGGAGCCGCTTGGAGCCGATGTGATCGATGAGGCGGGATACCGGCCAGCGACCGGACTCGTCACGCAGTCCGACCGCGGTCATCACCGCGCGGGTGACGAGCTCAGAGTCCGCGAGCCCTCCCAGTTCGACCAGCCAGACGCCGTCGCGGACGCCCCGTTGAACATCCGCCGCGGTTCGCAATGCGAGGCGTGTCTTCCCGACGCCGCCGGGCCCCACTAGGGTCACCATGCGTGAGGCGGCGAGACCTGATTTGATTTCCTGGAGCTGCTGGCGCCTGCCGATGAAGCTGCTGACCTCCGCCGGGAGGTTTCCCTGCCTCGCTCGTGCCGTGCTTCCCATCTTCCTTAGTGTAGGGATGGGGCAGTGTAGGGATGGGGCAGTGTAGGGATGGGGCGATACGGCTGGACGCGGCTGTCTAGTTGCGCGCAGAGTCGTGAGGGTGTCCAATGACCCCATGACGCGGACACTGAGGATCCTGTCGATTGATGGTGGCGGTATCCGGGGATACCTGCCCGCCCTCATCCTCGCGGAGATCGAGCGGCGTGCCGGTCGCCCGGCCATCGAACTGTTCGACGTCGTTGTGGGGACGTCGACCGGCGGTATCATCGCGATCGGACTCACCGCGGGCGTGACCGTGACTGAGCTCGCCGATTTCTACCCCCGGTACGGGAGAAAGATCTTCGGAGGGTCAGAGCAATCAGAATGGTCGAAACGGATCTTCGGCACCGGTGCCACCTGGAGTGAACGGCTCATGGGACCCGCCAACACCATCGGGCCGGTGTTCGGACGCGATGAGCGATGGGGAGGGAATGCGCGCCATCAGGCAGCCGGCCTGGAAAGCGTCCTTCATGAGGTGCTCGGCGAGAAGAAGTTATCCGAATCCACGTTGCCCCTGCTGGTGACCAGCTATGACGCGGAGCTGGGACTCCCGGTGGTATTCAGCACGGCCGACGCGATAATGCACCCGGCCCGGTTCGACTTGCCGCTGCGTTTCGTCGCGCGGGCGACATCGGCGGCTCCGACCTACTTCGCCCCAGCGGAACTCACCTGGGACGGCGCTCCTCGCCGGTTCATCGACGGTGGAGTGTGGGCGAACAACCCGGCGGCGATGGCAATCACAGAATCAATCAAACTGACTTCCGGCGCCAAGTTGACCGGCGACTCCATCTTCCTGGTCTCACTCGGCACCGGGATGTCTGCCGCCACTCCCTCTTTCGCCGGAGAGGCATCCTGGCTCGCCGCCTTCTCCGACGTGGCAAAGATGGCCACGAGCATCACGGGAAGCGACATTCTGGCATCGCGGGCGCTCGGTGACTCGTATGCACGGCTCCAGGTCATAGACGACCGGATCGCCGGCGCCATGGACGACCCATCTGTGCAGCGGTTGGCAGCGCTCCACGCGGCAGCCGACGCGCTCATCCAATCCGACTCTGACGAGATCGACAGGATCGTCGCCAACATCGCTGCCTGACCAACTAAGGCAATCAGGCTCTTCCTATTTTCGAATCCATGTTCTATACTGGAGGGAAGACAAAGCTCGTGCCAGGGTCGGATGTCTGGAGAGTTGCATGAGTTCCCCATCCCTGCACGAAACGCGTTATCACGAAGAACCTGACACGGCTGAATCCGTGGTACCGCGCGTATCACCGCAACCGCCGCCACGGCCGGCCCGGCCCGGGAAGGTCGTTGCCACCGGCATGGACCTGATCCTCGATCTGCTTGATGAAGCTGCCGGCGCGGAGGCAGACGCCAATCGGGCGCACGCCCGAAGCAGAACGGCACTGGCCGAGGTGATGCGGCTGGCGCGGGCGAATCCGCACCTTTACCTGCGCCCGGCCGGGCTGGCCCAGAAGGACGTGCTGGCACTGGCCGAGGACGCCGCAGCGTTCGACGCCGGCCTGCGTTTGCACCTGACGGCGGGGCAGATTCGCGTGCGCGCCCACCAGGCGCAGGCGCTCCAGGACCACCTTCCCCGGCTCGGAGCCGTCTTCGCCGCAGGGGGGACGACGCTCGCGCACGTGGTGACTGCGCTGGAGCTGGTGGCCGGTTGGATGGACGACGCGGCCGTGGGAGTCTTCGACACTCGGGTCGCTGAGATCGCGGGCACGCTCACCCCGGCCCAGTTCCGCGCCCGGACGCGCCGGTTGAAGGAGCAGTTGCTCACCGAACCGGCCGAGACCCGTCACACCCGTGCGTTCGAGGACCGCAGGGTCGTGGTCGAACCGGCGGACGATGGCATGGCATGGTTGCATGCTTTCGTGTCCGCGCCCGATGCGGTGCGAATCATCGCCCGGTTGAACGCGACGGCACGCGCGGAACAGAAAAAGACGAAACACGACGAGCCCGGATGGCGTTCCCGTGACCAGATCCGGGCAGACCTGGCGGTGGCCTGGCTTGCCGGTGACGGTACACCCACCGCGGCCACCGTCCGCCCCGTTCTTCTGGTGCCCTTGTTGACATTGATCGGCCAAGGCGCCGAACCCGTGCAACTACGCGGCTACGGCACCATCGACGCGGCCACCGCCCGCAGCCTGTTCACCCGGGCTCCCTCATTCCGCCGGGTCGGCACCGACCCGTTCACCGGAGAGAAGCTCGTCTACGACCGCACCCGTTACCGGCCCACCCAGGCCCAACGCGACTGGATCGCGATGCGATTCGAAGACTGCATCGATCCCACCTGCAGCCGACCCGTCGACGACGCCGACATCGACCACCTCGAGGAATGGGTCCGTGACCACGGGCCCACCAACGACGACAACCTCGTACCGCTCTGCGAGACCAGCAACCGCCGCAAGAACCTCACCCGCTACCAGTACGAACGCCACGACGACGGAACCGTTACTATCACCACCCCCACCGGGCTCATCACCACCACCGAACCGCCGCCCTTCTAACGTCGAGCTACGAGTAGTCGAAGAAGCCTCTGCCGGTCTTTCGTCCAAGCTCGCCGCGTGCGACCTTGTCGCGCAATATTTGCGGGGGCGCGAAACGTTCACCGAGGGTCGAGGCGAGGTGCTCCGCGATGCCTAGGCGAACGTCGAGTCCGACCAGATCCGAAGTGCGGAGGGGGCCGGTCGCATGACGGTAGCCGAGGACCATGGCGGTGTCGATGTCTGCGGCACTGGCGACGCCTTCTTCGAGCATTCGCATCGCCTCGAGTGCGATCGCGAGTCCGAGCCGCGAACTGGCGAACCCCGGCGCGTCACGCACGACGATCGGGGTCTTCCCCAGGCTCGTCACCCACTCCGACGCACTCCTGGCCAGTTCGGGGTCGGTTCCGTCGGCGAGGACCACCTCCACGAGCGCCGACGGCGGAACGGGGTTGAAGAAGTGCAGGCCGCAGAATCGCTCCGGGCGGACGAGCGACCCGGCCAGGTCTGTCACCGAGAGCGACGAGGTGTTGCTGGTCAGCCAAGCGGTGTCGTCGAGCACCGCCTCGGCGCGGGTGAGGGCATCGACCTTCAGGCCGAACTCTTCCGGGACGGCCTCGATCACGAGCCCCGCCATGCCCAGCGCCGCGTAGTCGGTGACAACGGTGAGCCGTTCGGTGATCTCACTCCCGTCGAGCGGTCGGACGCTGTGCGCGGCGGCCTTGGCGAGCCCGTCTGCGAGCCGCGCGCGGCAGGCCGCGGCCGCGGCGTCATCTCGTTCGACGACGATCACGCTGGAGCCGGCGAGCGCGAAGACCTGGGCGATACCGGCGCCCATCCGGCCACCGCCGATCACGCCGACGGTGGCGGGTACGGGCACGGTCACGCTCCCTTCTTCTTGTCGAGGAACGCGCGCATGCGGTCCTGCTTTGCGGGGGCCTCGAAGAGCACGCTCTGAGCGAGTTCGTCGATGAACGGATGCGCGCCCCGCGGCGCGTGTATGACTTTCTTTGTCAGTCTGGTGGCGAGCGGGTCGAGGCGGGCGATGCGATCGGCGAGGGAGTTCGCGGCGTCGATCAGCTGGTCCGGTTCGTGCAACTCGGTGACCAGGTGGAGGGCGAGTGCCTCCGCGGCGTCCAGCACCCGACCGGCGAGAAGCAGCTCCTTCGCGATCGGCTCGCCGACGAGTTCCACCAGCCGCCAGGTGGCGCCTGCTGCGGCGAGGATGCCGAGTCCTGTTTCGGGGTTGCCGATGGTGGTTCGCGGGGTCGCGATGCGGAAGTCGGCGGCGAAGGCCAGTTCGGCGCCTCCGCCCAGCGCATAACCGTCCATGGCGGCGATGACCGGCATCGGCAGTCCGGCAATCCGGGTGAAGAGCTGCGAATTGATTCCCCGCAACGCGTCGTCCCGGGTTCGCTCGACCAGGCGGCCGATGTCGGCGCCGGCGGCGAACACGGCGCGGTCAGGCGCGCTGCTGCCGGAGAGAATCAGGATCCGCGGGTCCTGCTCAAGGTCGACGCACATCGCATGCAGTTCGGCAACCATGACGTCGTCGATGGCGTTTCGGGCGTCTGGCCGGTTGAGCTGGACGTGGACGCGGTCTTCGCTGACCTGGACTTTCAGAGTCTTCACTTCAACAGACTTCCATCTTTCGTCCGCGCGCGTCCAATATCTGGTCGAAGAACCGTGCTCGCCAAACCGCGAACGACTCCACACCGGCAACACTTGCTTAACCTGCGAACGTTCTCATACGATGGGGACCACGCACTTCGGAGTGTGGAGGAGAGGTCGAAATGGTCGCAATAGTCGCCGTCGGGGACAACGTCGTCGACTGTTACGAGGCGCCCCCGCAGATGTTCCCCGGGGGCAATTCGCTCAACGTCTCGGTGTTCGCGCGGCGGGCCGGTGCCCGCGCCAGCTACATCGGGGCTGTGGGACAGGACCAGGCCGGAAAACTCATCTCGCGTTCCCTCCTCGATGAGGGCGTCGACATTCGGAGGCTTCGCAGTGAGCCCGGCCAGACCGCATACTGCCTCATCGGCCATCACGACGGGGATCGCATCTTCCTCGGCTCTGCCCTCGGGGTGTCGCGCTTCGAACTGGGTGACGACGACCTCGACTTCATCGGCACGCACGATGCAGCGCACGTGAGCCAGTCGAGTGGCCTCGACCATCGCCTCGCAGACATCGCGGATCGGACCCGGCTCTCCTATGACTTCTCGACGAGAGCGGATGACGGCCGGCTTGCATTGATTGCCCGGCACTGCTTCCTGGCGTCCTTCTCGGGCGGCGAGGTGAGCGACGCGGAAGCAGCCGAGACTTCGGCCTCCGCGCTGGCGGCAGGAGCCGAATGGGCTCTGGTCACTCGCGGTGCCCGCGGTGCCACCCTCGCGAACGCCGACGGCTCACATGCCGTGGCTGCCGTGTCGAATCGTGTTGTCGACACCCTCGGAGCGGGCGACACCTTTATCGCCCGGGTGCTCGTTGGCCTGGCATCGGGTGAGCCACCCGAGCAGGCGCTGGCCGACGCCGCAATCCGGGCCGGGGACACGTGCACCCGGCACGGCGCTTTCGGCCACGGCGCTGACCTTTCCGTGGCATCCGCTACCACCTGACCACACCAACAAACACAAGGAGAACCCATGACTGACGGAACTTACGTAGGCCCGCACGCTGTCACACCCATTCCTGACGACGTCGTGTCGTCACAAGAACAGGCACTCAGCCTGTGGCCCGCGATCGACAATCACATCGGCGGCCTTGAGGCAGACATCAACCGTGTCTTCCTGGTGGGCGCCGGCGGCTCGTACCTGGCGATGGTGCCCGCCCAGTGGGTGCTGGACAAGCACTCCAACATTCCCGCGGTGACGTTCAACTCGGACGAGTTCTACTACCGAAAGCCAGCCAGCGTCGGGCCGAACAGCCTGGTAGTTGCTCTCTCCGGTACCGGGAACACGCCCGAGACCATCAGGGCTGCCGAATGGGCTGCGGCAGAAGGTGCTGCTGTCGTGGGGGTGACCCTCAAGGCGGAAGGGCCGCTTGCCCAGAGCCTGGAGACCAGCTTCGTGGCCGAGACCGGCCAGGGGACCCAGATCCTGTTGCAGCTTGTGGCGCTCGCGGTCCTGAAGCGCGAGAACGTCGACATCGGGCCGATGCACGAGGCCCTCCACGCCCTGCCGACCGCCCTTCTCGCGTCCCTGAACGCTCTCGAACCGCGTGCCGCGGAGATCGCACGGGAGATGAAAGACGTCCCGGTGACCAATGTGCTGGCGTCAGGACCGCTCTTCGGAGCGGCGAGCACCTTCACCATGTGCTACCTGCAGGAGATGCAATGGAAGCACGCGGCGACGATCAACGCCGACGAATTCTTCCAGGGACCGTTCGAGGTGATCGACGAGGACACCAAGACGATCGTCTTCCTCGGCGAGGACGAGACACGCCCGATGGGGGAGCGCGTGCAGCGATTCCTCTCGACCTACGGCGGCGAGACGTTCTACGTCGACAGCACGGATATTCCGTTGCCCGGGGTCGACCAACGCCAACGGCCGTATGTGCTTCCGCTCGTCTTCCACGCGTGGATGGCGCGGCTCGCCGCCCACTATGCGGCCGCCCGCGGCTTCACCCTGGAGGGCCGCCGCTACATGTGGAAGGTCGAGTACTAGGAGCGCACTCAAGATAAGGTCGTGACCGTGGCCAAGAAGCGAGCGGACAGCGTCACGATCGTCCAGGTCGCGACGCGTGCAGGAGTGAGCACGGCGACAGCCGGGCGCGTCCTAGGCCGCTACGGATACTCCAGCGACGAGATCCGGGACCGGGTGAACCAGGCCGCCGACGAGTTGGGCTATCGGCCGAATCGACTCGCCCGCGGCTTGATCACCGGCAGGACGCAGACGATCGGCGTGGTCGCGGGGGACATCAGCAGCGACTTCTACGCGAGCGCGATGCGGGGCATCGCGGATGTGGCGCGCGCCGACGGCTTCGGCGCCATCCTCACCAACAGCGATGAAAATCTCGACCTTGAGCGCGAAGCCGTCCAGCTGCTCCTGGAGAAGCAGGTGGACGGCCTCATCGTGTCACCCTGCGACCTGGTGGAATCCCCGCACTTGAGAGCGGCCCTGGCCGCGCAGTGCCGGGTGGTGCAGATCGACCGCGTGGTTCAGGATCTGCCCGCCGATTCCGTCACTGTCGACAACCGAGGGGCAGCGAAGGACTGCGTGGGCCGATTGCTCTCCGCCGGGCACACGCGCATCGCTTTCGTAGCGGAACTGGAGTCCTCCGACTTCGGGGACGTTGCCCAGTTCATCGCCGCGGTGGCAACCGGGATCGTCGGTCCGCAGACCCTGTACCCGAGCTGGCAACGCCTCCTCGGTTACCTGGAGGCGCACCGGGACTCGGGCGTCCGGCCGGACCTGGACCTGATCGTCCGAGTGGGCGCCTATTCGGTGGGGGCGGCGAAACAGGCGGTCCTCGACCTGCTCGCCCTCCACCCGGCACGCCGGCCGACCGCGCTATTCGCCGGCGACGGAAAGATGTCAACCGGCGCCATGGCCGCGATCTCGTCGTTGGGCCTCACCGTTCCCGATGACCTGTCGTTGGTCTGCTTCGACGACCTGGACTGGATGGGCTTCGTGGGGGGCGGCATCACCGCCGTCGTTCAACCGGTGCACCAGATGGGAAGGATGGCGGCGGAGTTCCTGCTCTCGCGAATCGCGGGCGACGAATCCGAATTCCGCCATGTCGTCCTGGCTGCTCAGATCGCGGAGAGGGGATCCATCGGCCCGGCGAGGACGCCGGCCCGGGGTCGGCCCACCGAGCCACGCTGAACCAGCGTGGCCGTGAATTTGGTCATGGCGTCCGGCAACTGGCGCCCTTGCACCCGCCCGATGAGCCTCCGGGCGGCGGCAGCCCCCATCTCGTAGATCGGCTGGGAAATGACCGTCAATGGCGGAGACGTCAGCGTGGTCCATTCGAAGTCATCGAACATGATGAACGACAGGTCCCCGGGGACCGAGAGGCCGAGTTCGCGCACCGTCCCCAGGACGCTGAGGGCGATGAGGCTGTCGGATGCGATGATCGCAGTCGGGGGGTCCGAGAGCGCCATCAGCTCGCGTACGATCCGCTTGATCCCTGCGGCGCCGTTGGCATCAAACCGCACCAGGGCGGACGGGTCCGGGAGCCCGGCGTCCCGCTGGGCCCTCAGCACGCCCTCGAGCCGGTCGGCGACTGAGGACACGCGCAGGTCGATTCCCTCGTGGAATTCGCCGCCCTCCACATCGAGGGTCGAAATGAAGGCGATCCGCCGATGCCCAGCGTCGGTCAGGTGCCTGGTCGCCTGGTAGGCGACGGACGCCATGTCGGCTTCGACGACGTCCACGTCGAGACCTTCGATCCTGCGGTCCAGGAGGACAAGCGGTCGCCCGGTCTCGTAGACGGCTCGCAGGTGGTCTGTCTTTCCAGATGAGGCGGGAGCGACGATCAACCCGTCCACCCGCTTGTCCAGCAGCACCCGCACGGCGTCCATCTCCGCGTCCACGTCCTCGCTGGTGTTGACCAGGATGACGTCGAAGCCCTGCTCCTTGGCGGCATCCGAGATCCCGCGCGTGGCCAGGCCGAAATAGGGATTCTCGATGTCCCCCACGATGACGCCGATGGTGTTGGACTTGCCGGTGTTCATGCTCCGAGCCAGTTCATTGGGTCGATAGCCCAATGCCTCCGCTGCCGCCTGCACGCGGTCCCGGACCGCATCGCTGACCGCTCCATAGTCGCCCAACGCGCGTGCTGCCGTGGCTTTCGCAACGCGCGCCTCGCGTGCGACGTCCGCGACCGTCACGTCCCGTCGACGTGGAGGCGGATTGTTCATGGTGTCCTCTCGAAATGTTCTCTTGACGTGTCAGCGTAGAGCATGTAGGTTCCCTAACAAGCTATTGAGACCGGTCTCACCGTAACCCATTGAGACCGGACTCACAAGGCTCCACAACGTTGTCGTGCCAGGCGGGGACGGAGAGGAGCCTCAACGGCCCACCGCACCACTCCCACCTCCACGATTGGAAAAGCTGTGAAGAAACGCATCACATTCCGCCGGCTCGGCATTCTCGCCGTGTCGGCAGCGGCAGCACTGGCTTTGGCCGCCTGCAGTAGCGGGGCCGGGGCCGGCTCGTCCTCGAGCGCTGACGCCAACGAATTCAACCTCATCAAGGCCGGCACCATCCGGGTGGCCAGCATGGGCGACGCGAAGCCGTATACGTTCACCGACGCCGACGGCAAGTTCACCGGTTTCGATGTCGAGCTGTTCAAGAACGTCGCGCACCGCATTGGTTACGACGACGTGGTCTTCACCGGGCAGGACTTCTCCGGTCTTCTCTCCGCGGTCGCGAACCACCAGTTCGATGTCGGCGTGGCAGCGATCGGCATCACCGACGAACGCAAGCAGACGGTTGATTTCTCGGACGGCTACCTGGCCGGATACCTGACCGTGGTCGCAGAGAAGTCGGCGGGAATCAAGGACGCCGGCGATCTCAAGGGCAAGCGGCTCGGAGTCGTGCAGGGCACCCTCCAGGAGGCCTACGCGATCAAGAACTTCCCCGGCACCGAGCTGGTCAAGTTCCCGGACAACAACGCCGGCATCGCAGCGCTGAACAGCGGGACCATCCAGGCGCATTTCACGGACTATGAGAGCGCCAAGACCTACGGCCAGCAGTACGACAACCTCGACCTGGCGATCAACATCCCGTCATTCGACGCGCCTGCCGGCTTCGCAGTCGCCAAGGGCAACGAGAAGTTCGTTGCGGCGTTGAACAAGGGACTGCACGCCGCCATGGAAGACGGAACCTGGAAAGAGCTGTACCAGAAGTGGTTCCCTGGCTCGCCGATGCCCGACATGTACCTTCCGAAGGCCGAGCAGACCTCGACCCCCACGCCGACCCCATAACCGGCGGACGGTGCGGGCCGAACCCGATCGTGGCGCCGGCCCGCACCGTCAACCCCTCCGCACCCAAGTTTGAGAGAGACCAATGGACTGGCTCGACAACATCATCAAGACCTTCTTCGATTTCAATGCGATGTGGGCAGTGTTCCCGCAGCTGCTCGGAACCGGACTCGTCAACACCCTCATCATCTCGATCGCCGCGACCATCATCGGGGTCGTCCTCGGAATGATCGTCGCCGTGATGGGCATCTCCACATCGCGGTGGCTGCGCATTCCGGCTCGCATCTACACCGACATCTTCCGCGGCCTGCCCGCTATCCTCACCATCCTCTTGATCGGCCAGGGCTTCGCGCGATTCGCCCAGTCGATCTTCGGTCCGTCACCGTATCCGCTCGGCATCCTGGCCCTCAGCCTAATCGCCAGCGCGTACATCGGCGAGATCTTCCGGGCCGGCATCCAAAGTGTCGAGCGCGGGCAGCTGGAGGCCTGCCGGGCCCTCGGGATGAGCTACGGCAAGGCCATGCGCCTGGTCGTGATCCCGCAGGGCATCCGCCGGGTCCTTCCCGCCCTGGTGAACCAGTTCATCGCCATCGTCAAGGATTCCAGCCTCGTCTACTTCCTCGGACTGCTGGTGGGTGAACGGGAGCTCTTCCGGGTGGGCCAGGATGCGGCGGTGCTGAACGGCAACCTGTCGCCCCTCGTGATGGCCGGCCTGTTCTACCTGGTCATCACCGTTCCACTCACCCACCTCGTGAACTACTTCGACAACCGCTTCCGAACCGGGCGCCGCAAAGCCGCACCGCCCAAGAGCGGCCTCGACGAAGTCGACGAGCTCGAAGCCCAGCCGGCGACGGTGCCACCCCTCACCTATGGGAGCAACACATGATCAACACATCTTCCACGCCCGTGCAGGACGTGCAGAAATACCGGGGCTCGAGCCTGGAGCTGCGAAACCTGACGATGGCGTATGGCGACATCGAGGTGCTTCGCGACGTGAGCTTCGCGGTGGCGCCCGGTACCACGACCTGCATCATCGGGCCGTCAGGTTCCGGCAAGTCGACCCTGCTTCGCGGCGTCAACCGCCTGCACGAACCGAAGAGCGGCGACATCCTGCTCGGGGCGGAGAGCGCACTGGCGGTCAAACCAGACCGGCTCCGCACGCGCATCGGTTTGGTGTTCCAGCACTTCAACCTGTTCCCCGACCACACGGCGCTGGAAAACGTGGCACTGGCACTGCGCAATGTGAAGGGGATGTCCCGGGCCCAGTCGCACGAGGTTGCACACCGCCGCCTGGCCGAGGTCGGCCTTGCCGAGCGGTCTGACCACCGCCCGCGCGACCTCTCCGGCGGCCAGCAGCAACGCGTCGCGATCGCCAGGGCCCTCGCCATGGAACCCGAAGTCATGCTCTTCGATGAGGTCACGAGTGCGCTGGACCCTGAACTGGTCAAAGGCGTGCTGAACCTCATGGCGACACTCGGCCAGCGTGGCATGACCATGGTGGTCGTCACGCACGAGATGAAATTCGCCCGGCGGGTCGCCGACCAGGTCGTCTTCATGGATGAAGGCAAGGTGGTCGAGATCGGCCGCCCGGCCGACCTGTTCGACAACCCGCAGAGCCCCCGTCTCCAGCGGTTCCTCTCAGAAGTCCTCTAACCGTCCGTTCCACACGAAAGCACACCCTATGACTACAACACCCATCACCCAGCGTGTCGCCGTTATCGGCGGCGGCATCCTTGGCGTCTCCACCGCGGTCCACCTTGCCAGGGCCGGCGCGGCCGTCACCCTCGTCACCGACAGCGTCGTGGCCAGCCAGGCCTCGGGGCGGTCACTGTCGTGGCTCAACTCGGCGGGCATCCGCTCGGCCGAATACCACCAGTTGCGGGTGCTGGGGATCGACAGGTACCGCACCCTGGCCGCGCGTTCCCCGGAGACGGCTCCGTTCCTGCGCTTCGACGGCGGTCTCACCTGGAATGCCCCCGGCAGCGTTGACGGACTGAAAGAGAACTTCGACCACGAACGGTCCATCGGCTACGACTCCCTGTGGCTGGCCGCGGACGAGGTCAAGACGGTGACACCCGGGGTGAACCCGGCCGCGGTGTCGCCGGAGGGCGCCATCTTCAACCCGGGCGAGGGCTGGGTGGACCTGCCGTCGCTGATCGAATTCCTGCTGGAGGAATTCACCCGGCTCGGCGGCCGGCTCCTGGCTGACGCCGGACGCGCATCCGTCGTGGTGTCCGACGGCCGCGTCAGCGGGGTCGCGACGGCGAACGGGTCGGTCATCGAAGCGGATGCCGTGCTGCTGGCCACCGGCGCAGACGTCCCGACGACGGTCGCCGAGCTCGGCGTCCACATCGGGGACCAGACGCCCATCGCGCTCCTCGTGCGCACCAAGCCGGTCGACCTCCCACTGCGCGCGGTACTGAACACGCCCCGGGTGGCGGTACGGCCGACTCCCACCGGTGCGCTGGTGCTCGACTCGGCGTGGTCGGAAGAAGAGGTCGTCGTGCGCGAGGACGGCAGCATTGAGATCCACGACTCGACCATCCAGGGCCTGCTCGACGAGGCATCCGCTGTTCTCGACGGCAATCCCACCCTCGAACTGGACTCGTACGGTGCCGGGCCCAAGCCCATCCCCGGCGACGGCGAACCGGTGTTCGGGCAGCTCGACGAGTGCGACGGCTACTACGTTGCCTTCAGCCACAGTGGGGCGACGCTGGGACTGATCGCGGGTGAACTGCTGGCGGGGGAGATCCTCACCGGCGACGAGAGCCCGTTGCTGGAGCGGTTCCGGCCGTCGCGATTCCACTCGTGACGGACCGTCCGGCCCGCCGGGCGCCGATCCGCACCGGGATCATCGGATTCGGAACGTCAGGCCGGGTATTCCATGCCCCCTTCATCTCGAGCATGCCCGAATACTCGCTCGACATGATCGTCACGGCCGACCCGGGGCGCACGCGGGAGGCGACCCGGCGGTATCCGGCAGCGCGGGTCGTGCCGGAGGCGGCAGAACTGTTTGCCGCCGCGGCAGACCTCGACCTCGTCGTCGTCGGTTCGCCGTCAGGGACGCACGTGCAGTTGGCGCATGCGGCCCTGGACGCCGGCCTCAATGTCGTCGTGGACAAGCCGTTCAGCGTCACGGCGAAGGAGGGTGAGGAACTCGTCGATCGGGCGGAGTCACTGGGGCTCGCCGTGACGGTCTTCCAGAACCGCCGCTGGGACGGGGACTTCCTCACCCTGCAGTCGTTGCTCCGGCGCGGTGCGCTGGGGCAACCGCGACGATTCGAGTCGCGGTTCGAATGGTGGAAACCGGAGGTTGCGAAGTCCTGGAAAGCGGAGTCCACAGCGGCGGAGGGCGGCGGGATTCTCTATGACCTCGGGGCGCACCTGATCGACCAGGCGCTGATCCTGTTCGGGCCGGTCGATGACGTATATGCGGAGGTGGCCACACAGCGGGAGGGTGGCGCGGCGGACGACGACGCGTTCGTTGCGCTGCACCACGTCTCCGGTGTGCGTTCGCACCTCTGGATGAACGGCCTCGCCGCGCAGGTCGGTCCCCGATTCCACGTTCTCGGCTCCGCGTGCGCGTATATCAAATGGGGCCTGGACGGACAGGAATCGGCACTGGACCACGGGGCGTCGCCGGCCGACCCCGGATTCGGCACCGAGCACGAGTCGACGTGGGGCCTCATCGGAATCGACGGCACGCTCGAGCCGGTGCCGGCCGAACCCGGCCGGTACGGCGCGTTCTACGCGGGGCTCGCCGACACCCTTCTGCGGGGAGCACCACTCCCCGTGGATCCACGTGACTCCGTGCAGGTCATCGGGATCATCGAGGAGATCCACCGGAACGCCACCCCGGATGGACGATCGTAACCTCGACCGCGCTGTCGGCCGACGTTTCGTCCATTCGTCGTCACCGTGGACCGAGGCGATGAGACACATCTGCACGGGGACACCGTGACGTTCCCCGCCCCCGCATACTCGTATTCATGACCGGCACCGAAAACGCCCCGAGCCTGCACGGACGTGAGTTCGTCATGGCATCCTCGACCGCCAGCGCCGTCGACCCCGACTCCCCGTCCCGCTTCCGCTACTCCGAGCGTGACGGAGTGATCTGGGGCGACTATGACGGTGACACCGTCACGTTCGGCCGCTTCGTCGGCACCCGCACCGGCAACGACCTCGCCGTTTCCTTCGCCCACGTGATGGCCGAGGGCGGAGCGGTCGTGACCGGCACCGGCCACAGCCGGGTTGAAACACCGGGCGACGCGGGCGGCATCCGTCTCGTTGAGGAATTCCGCATCGGCGACATCGACCACATCAGCATCTGCGTCGAGGCATAGCCGGCCGCGACTACCCGCGAGCCATCTCACTCCGGCCGTTCGCGGCACTGGTGAACCGGGTCATACCCAGTCGGTTGGAGCCGTTCGACCGGTCGGGAATGTCGGTGGGCAGCAGGAACGACTTGCGCACGACTTCGTCGAGCACCACCACGCTGACCACCGACTTGACCTCCGGCCTGACCGCAACGACGCCCGTGACGAATTCGTGCACTCCGCCGATATCGACTGAACGCATGACCAGCATCGCGTCGTGCTCGCCGGTGGTGACCGTGCAGAACTCAACGTCCGGCATCTGCAGGATTCCTTCGCGGAACCGGTGCCAGCTCTGCGGGTGCACGGTGACGAACACCAGCGCGCAGATGTCGAGGCCGACGCGTGCAGGATCCACCTGCGCCGTGAAGCCGGTGATGACGCCAGAACTGGTCATCTGCTCGACGCGGTTGTAAACGCTCGCCCTCGACACATTCACCCGTTCGGCGAGCGCGGCCATCGAGATCCTGCCGTTCTCGCGAAGGACCTCGAGGATGCGCAGATCCACCTTGTCGAGGCCGCCTGTTTTTTGTCCAGACGGGGATCGGTTGTCTTGCTCGTCGTTCAACACTTGGTGATCCATTCGGGCTTATGGTGCAGATTCATCCAAAATATCCGGCCGTGGGTGACAGAACTCCGGTGATCGTGCAAATCTTACTTCACACCGTCCAGCTCTGCAGTGAGAGAACGGTGGTTCGGCGCGATGACGGGTCACCCCGCACCGCGGCTTTTCCCGTTCTGGTCGGCATGGCCTGCCGCCCCTTTCTCTGGAGGCATCGTGGTTCCCCGCTCCACCACCAAGAAGGCAGTCGTGATCGGTGCAGCAGCCGTCACGGTCGCGCTCATCGTCACCGGATGCTCATCCGGGAAGACGTCAAGTTCTGATTCCGCCTCGAAGACGCTGACCATCGACAAGGCCTTCGACCTCAAGACGGCCGACCCGGGTCGCATGTACGAACCGACCGGCGAGATGGTCGACAAGGCGCTCTACGAGACCCTGCTGACGTTCACTGGCGGCGACGTGTCGAAGACCGTCGACGGGCTCGCATCGGTCGACGTCTCCTCCGACGCCAAGACCTTCACCGCGACGCTGCAGGGCACCCACACCTTCTCGGACGGTAGCGCGATGACGGCTGACGACGTCGTGTTCTCGCTGCAGCGCGTGATCGGGATGAAGGGCAATCCGTCCTTCCTCCTCGACGGCGTGACCGTGACCAAGAAGGACGACAAGACGGTCGTGCTGACGACGGAAACCGCTACCCCGGCGCTCCCGTCGATCCTCGCCAACCCGGCCCTGGGCATCCTGAACTCCACGGTGGTCAAGAAGAACGGCGGAACCACCACCGAGAGCGACGGCGCGGAGAAGTACCTCAACACGCATTCGGCTGGTTCCGGACCGTACGTGCTGGACTCGCTGAACCTCGCGTCCCAGGTCGTCCTGACCACGAACAAGAAGTACGACGGACCGCAGAAGCCCACCTACAACCGTGTCGTGATCCGCAATGTCGAGGGCGCCACCCAGAAGATCAACGTGAAGGGCGGTGACTCTGACGTCGCACTCGACCTCTCCGGCACGCAGGTCGAGGGCCTCGGCTCGACAGTCACAGTGACCAGCGACCCCTCCGCGAATGTGATCTTCCTGCTGCTGAACCAGAACCCGGCGATCTCCACGGCGACCAGCAACCCTGACTTCGTCAAGGCGGTCAAGGAAGCCATCGACTACACAGACCTCGTCTCGATCGCCGGTACCGGCACCTCGCAGGCCACCGGCGTCGTGCCCAGCATGTTCCTCGGTGCCCTCGATTCGTCTGCGGCGCTGAAACACGATGCCGAAGCCGCCAAAGCAGACCTGGCCAAGAGTGGATACAAGGGGGAGACGGTCACGCTGAACTTCCCCAGTGACATCTCGCTGAACGGCATCGCGTTCCCCACGATCGCGCAGCGCATCCAGTCGCAGCTGAAGACGGCGGGCATCACAGTCGACCTCGCTCCCGCCCCGGTCGCGACCGAGCTGGACGCCTACCGCGGTGCGAAGGAGTCCATCGGGCTCTGGTACTGGGGACCGGACTACCCCGATCCCAGCGACTACCTCGTGTTCGCACCGGGCAACGTCGTCGGACTCCGCGCCGGTTGGGAGGCGGGCGCCGACCCGACCGTGTCGAGCCTCGCCGACGCGGCGGCAGTCGGCGGGTCAGATGCCGAGCGCAAGACGCAGTTCCAGGACTTCCAGAAAGCGCTGGGCAGCTCGGGCCCGTTCATCCCGCTGCTGCAGCCGGGCAATAACATCGCCTCGAAGCCGAGCGTCACCAACGTCGTCTACAACGCCGTGTGGACCATCGACATCGCCGCCCTGGGCAGCAAGTAACCGTCTTGTCCACTGCTAGTCGGGCCGTCCGGCCCTCGCGAGTCCGCCCCGCGGCTCGCGAGGGCCGGACCGGCCACCCCTTCCTCCGCTACGCCCTGCGCCGGGTCTTCACCTCCCTGTTGCTGGTCCTCGGCGTGACCCTCGTGACATTCATCCTCACGAACCTGGTCCCCGGTGACCCGGTCGCGGCCAGCCTCGGACAGCGCGCGGCGGAAGATCCCGCGATCGTCGCCCGTTTCCGGTCGGAGTATGGTCTCGACCAGCCTCTGGTCGCGCAATATTTCACCTACCTCGGCAACCTGCTGCACGGCAACCTGGGCACCTCGACCACGACGCACAACGCCGTCACCGCCGACCTGGCCAGCGCGCTTCCCGCCACACTCGAAATCGCCCTCGCCGCCATCGTCCTCAGCGTCATCATCGGGGTGATGCTCGGCACCCTCGCCGCCTACCGGCGCGGCAAGGTCACCGATCACGTGCTCCGCGTGGTGTCGCTGGCCGGACTCAGCGTGCCCACCTTCTGGCTGGCGCTCGTGCTGTACTACGTCTTCTACTACCAGCTGCACATCGCACCGGGTTCCGGCCGGCTGTCGCCCGACTTCACAACGCCGCCGACCGTGACCGGCCTCTTCACCGTCGACGCACTCCTCGCCGGACAGCTCGACACGTTCCTCGACGCGGCGGCGCACCTGTTCCTCCCCGTGCTCGTGCTGACCCTGTACACCGTGGGCCTCCTGACCCGCTTCGTGCGCACCGCGGTGCTCGAGATCCTCGACCAGGACTACGTACGGGCGGCCAGGGCCAAAGGACTCCCGATTCGCGCCGTCGTCTTCGGTTACGTGCTCCGCGGCGCGAGCATCCCCATCCTCACTGTCGTCGGTCTGGCCTTCGGCAGCCTCCTCAGCGGCACCGTGCTGGTCGAATCGATCTTCTCCTGGCCCGGGATCGGCAGTTACGCGTACCAGGCCGCGTCCCACCTCGACCTTCCCGGCGTCATGGGCGTCGGCCTCGTGATCGGAATCATGTACCTGCTGGTGAACCTGATCGTCGACCTGCTCTACGGCGTCATCGACCCGAGGGTCAGGCTCGCATGACGCGCCCGACGCTGGTCACCGGGGCGACGGATGCCGTCCCCGCCACACGTCCGCGCTGGCGGCGGCCCCGCATGCGGCTGGGTCGGTTCTCCGCGCCGCTCAGCATCGTCGGTGCAGTGGTCGCCCTGGCGTGGATCGTCGTTGCGATCCTCTCGCCGATCATCGCGCCGCACGACCCGCTCGCGCAGGACCTCCCGCGCCTGCAACCGCCCGGCCAGGGAACGCTGTTCGGGGTCGATGCCCTCGGTCGCGACGTGTTCTCCCGCGTCATCGCCGGCGCCGGCGTGACGATCCCGCTGGCACTCCTGCTGGTTCTGCTGTCGGTGCTGATCGGCGCGATCCTGGGTGCGGTCGCCGGATTCTTCGGCCGTTGGGTGGACGAGACGATCATGCGGATCACGGACCTGGTGATGGCGTTCCCCACCGTCATCCTCGCCATGGTCATCGCAGCGGCGCTCGGCGCCTCCCTCCTCAACGCGGTCCTCGCCGCCCTCATCGTCTCCTGGCCGTCCTATGCGCGGCTCACCAGGGGGCTCGTGCTCTCACTGCGCACATCGAACTACGTCGTGTCGGGGCAGCTGCTCGGTTTCTCGCCGTTGCGCTCCCTCTGGCGGGACATCGCCCCGAACATCGTCGGACCGATCCTCGTGCTGGCGAGCCTCGACATCGGCACCGCGATCCTCCTCTTGTCCGGGCTGTCGTTCCTCGGCCTCGGCGCCAAGCCGCCGACCGCAGAGTGGGGTTCGATGGTCTCCGACGCCGTGCAGAACTTCGATGCCTGGTGGCTGGGAGTGTTCCCGGGCCTCGCGATCCTCTCCGTCGTCGTCGCGTTCAACTTCATCGGTGACGCGCTCCGCGACGCGCTTGACCCGAAATCGAAGACCTTGCGCGGGGGAGGGCCGACACTGTGAGCATCCCAACGCCCGCGTCCGCCGCAACCCTTGCCCCGGCGCTCGCAATCACGGGACTCCGCATCGACATCCGCGGCCCGGAGGGATCCCGGTCGATCGTGGGAGGGATCGACCTCGCCCTCGGCCGCGGCCGCATCCATGGGCTGGCCGGCGAGTCAGGCTCGGGGAAGACCATCACGGCGCTGGCCGTTCTGGGTCTCCTGCCCGATTCGATGAGCGCCTCCGGCAGCATCGTTCTCGACGCCCCCGCCGACGGTTCCGGCGCGCCGGTCCAGCTCGTCGGCGCGTCCAGCGCAGTGCAGGGCGCCGTACGTGGCCGACGCATCGCGATGGTCTTCCAGGACCCGTCGACCAGCCTGCACCCGCAACTCTCCGTCGGCCGGCAACTCACCGACCACGTGCGGCACCATTTGAAGCTCGGCAAACTGGAAGCGCGGCATCGCGCCATCGGGCTGCTCACCCGGGTGCAGGTGCCTGACCCGGTGGCGGCACTGGCGAAGTTCCCGCACCAATTCTCCGGCGGCCAGCGACAGCGGATCGCCATCGCCGTCGCGCTGGCCTGCGACCCCGACGTTCTTCTCGCCGACGAACCGACCACGGCCCTGGACGTCACCGTGCAGGCGGGGGTGCTGCAGCTGCTCCGCGACCTCGTCGACGAGACGAACCTCAGCGTGCTGATCGTCACCCACGACCTCGGCGTCATGAGCGCCATCGCCGACGATGTGACCGTCATGCGGGACGGCCTGGTCGTCGAGTCCGCACCGAGCCGTCAGCTGTTCACCGCGCCGCGGCACGAGTACACCAAATCACTCCTGGCCGCCCTCCCGGGGTCCACGCTCGAAGAACCCCCGGAGGTGCTGGTGGAAGGGCTGCTCGAGCACGGACAGAGCGAGGAGCGAGCGGATGTCTGAGAACCAGGGCACGGCGCCCGTGCTCACCGCAGATGACGTTGTCGTCGAGTATCGCGGCAGGCCGCCCGTCAGGGCCGTCGACGGCGTCTCGTTCTCCATCGCCCCCGGCGAAGTCGTGGCCCTGGTCGGCGAGAGCGGCTGCGGAAAGTCCAGCCTGGCTCGAGCGGTGGTCGGGATCGAAAAACTAGCCGGGGGAGCGATCCGCCTGGCCGGCGACGCCGTCCCCGTGCTGGGGCTGCGGCGCCGGAGCCCCGCCATGACCGGAATGCAGATGGTGTTCCAGGACCCCAACTCGTCGCTCAATCCCCGCCGCCGGATCGGCGACCAGATCGGCGACGGAGTGCGGGCCGCCGTGGCACGCGGTGACGACCCGTCGCATCCGTCGGACTGGCTCACCCGGGTCGGGCTCGACCCGCGCGCGGTCTCCAACTACCCGCACGAGTTCTCCGGCGGGCAGAAGCAGCGCATCGCGATCGCCCGCGCGTTGGCGGCCCGGCCACGGATGCTTGTGGCCGACGAGCCGATCTCCGCCCTAGACGCGTCGACCCAGGTGAGCGTCGCCGCGCTGATGCGCTCGCTCTGCGTCGAGGCCGGGGCCGCGATGCTCTTCATCTCGCACGACCTCTCCGTGGTGCGCCGGATCGCGGATCGCACGCTGGTGATGTATCGCGGGCGCATCGTCGAGTCCGGTGACACCGAGACGATCTGGCAGGATCCCGTGCACCCATACACCCGGGCCCTGCTCGCGGCGATCCCGGTGCCAGACGGGTCGGGGCGGGTGCCGGCAGCGCCGCTCGAGGCGGACCGGGTCTCCTGGACCGAATCGCTCCCCGACGCCCTGGAACGGATGCCGGGATGACGGTGACAGACAGGGACGCCGGCATCGACGCCGATATCCTGTCCGATTCCGGTGCCTGGCAGATGCCGCGCGCGCAGAACCGGGCACCACTGCCGGGCAACGGCGAGTTCATGCTCGCCGGCTGGGGCGACTTCGCACCGGCGCCCGAGCGGGAGAGCGGCGCCGTCGCGTACACCGCTGAGCGCCGCGCGCGGCTCGCCCAGGCGTTGCCGGCGGAACTGCTCGTCATTCCCGCCGGACGATCCCGGGTGCGCTCAAACGACTGCGACTACCCATTCCGGCCCGGAACCGACCATGTCTGGCTGACCGGCAACATGACCGCCGAGAGCGTCCTCGTGGTCGACACCACCGGCGGTGAGGCTGACGCCATCCTCTTCCTCCGGCCGCCGTCCGGCCGCTCCAGCGACGAATTCTGGCAGGACGACGCGCTCGGCGATCTCTGGGTCGGGCCCCGCCCGTCCCTCGCGGAGACGCAGGATGCGCTGGGCATCGAGTGCAGGCCGCTCGCCACCCTCGCGGGCGACTTCGTGCGCGCCAGCCGCCGGGCCCGGCGCATCAGGGTGCTGCCCACCCTGGACGAGGCGGTCGATTCGCTCGTGCGTTCCGTCTGCGGCTCCGAATTCGACCCCCATCTTGCGCTCAAGTCGACGCTCGACGAACTGCGCCTGATCAAGGACGACTGGGAGCTCGGGGAACTCCAGCGTGCGGCGGACGGCACGATTCGCGGGTTCGTGGACTGCGCCCGCGAATGGGAGGACGCCCGGTCGTCGCCGCGGGGGGAGCGCTACCTCGAGGGGACCTTCAGCCGGCGGGCCCGGCTCGAGGGTGAGGGACCTGCGTACCCCTCCGTCGTCGGCGGCGGCGATCATGCGACGACCCTGCACTGGAGCGCGAACACGGGTCGCCTTCGCGACGGGGACCTCGTGCTGATGGACATGGGCGTGGAGCTGGCGAGCTTGTACTCGGCCGACGTCACTCGCACGCTCCCGGTCTCCGGCACCTTCACCGACCTGCAACGGGACGTGTATTCCATCGTGCTGCGCGCGCAGCAGGCCGGGATCGCGGTTCTCCGCGCCGGAGTCGCATTCCAGGACTACCAGGATGCGTGCGCCCGCTCGCTGAGTGAGGGCCTGATCGACCTGGGCGTGCTGCGGTGCTCGGTGGATGAGGCGATGGACCCCGCCGCGCACTACCAGCGCCGATGGAGCATCTCGCGTTCCGGCCATATGATCGGCATGGACGTGCACGATTGCAACCATGCACCGAGGGAGTCGTACCTCACCGGCACCTTGTCGGCCGGCAATGCGCTCACCGTGGAGCCGGGACTCTACTTCCAGCAGAACGACCTCACCGTTCCCGCCGAATTGCGCGGAATCGGCATCCGGATCGAGGACGACCTCGTCGTCACCGAAACCGGATCCCACAACCTGACGGCACTGCTGCCCCGGGAACCGGACCACCTCGAAGCGTGGATGGCGGCGCACGCGGGAGACGCTGCGTCCGGGCACTAGCCATCCGCTTCATTCGGGTCGATGATTGCTCATGTGACAAGCTCTGGCGTGTCAACCCGGTCGCGGGACATGAACCCGGCGTCGCGGCGTGTGCAGCGCATCTATTTGATCCTCCTGCTCGGAAACACGCTGGCGGCGTCGTTCATCTGGGGCATCAATACGCTGTTCCTGCTCGACGCGGGGCTGTCGAATTTCGAAGCGTTCGCCGCGAACGCGTTCTTCACCGCCGGCATGGTGATCTTCGAGATTCCGACCGGTGTCGTCGCCGACACCGTCGGGAGGAAGGCGTCGTACCTGCTCGGCACGATCACGCTGTCCGTCACGACCGCGCTGTACTGGATGCTGTGGCTCTGGCATGCGCCCTTCGTCTGGTGGGCGCTCGTCTCCGTGCTGCTTGGGCTCGGCTTCACCTTCTTCTCGGGCGCGGTGGAGGCGTGGCTCGTCGATGCGCTGGGGTCCACCGGGTACACCGGCAGCCTGGAGGCCGTGTTCGGCCGGGGGCTCGTGGTGACCGGTATCGCGATGTTCGCCGGTTCGGTGCTGGGCGGTGTGATCGCCCAGGCGACAAACCTCGGGGTTCCGTTCCTGGTACGCGCCGGGGTGCTCATCCTCATGTTCCTGTACTCGTTCATCGTGATGAAGGACCTCGGGTTCACCCCCGACCATTCGATGGGGCCGGTGAAGGCGACCCGGAACGTGCTGACCCAGTCGATCGAGCACGGGCTCAGGAAACGGTCGGTGCGGTACGTGATCCTCTCGGCCCCGTTCGCATCCGGAGTCGGAATCTACGCGTTCTACGCACTGCAGCCGTACCTGCTCCAGCTCTACGGTGACAAGTCTGCCTACTCCGTCGCCGGACTGGCCGCCGCCGTGCTCTCGCTCGCACAGGTCGCCGGCGGCATACTCGCGCCGCGCATCCGTGGGCTGTTCGCGAAGCGGACCACAGCGATGATCGGGGCATCCCTTGCCAGCATCGCCGCGCTCCTCGTCCTCGGCCTGAACAGTCTCTTCTGGCTGGCGATCGTCTTGCTCGTGGTCTGGGGCTTCGTGTTCGCCGTCGCCGGTCCGGTGCGGCAGGCCTACCTCAACGACATGATCCCGTCGAAGCAGCGGGCGACGGTCCTCTCGTTCGACTCACTGTTCGGCAGCCTCGGCGGGGTGTTCATCCAGCCGGCGCTCGGCCGGGCGGCCGACCTCTGGGGGTACGGAACCTCGCTGATGATCGGCGGCATCGTGGAACTCATCGGAATCCCGTTCCTGTTCGCCAGTCGGCGGCAAGGCGACCCCGCTGACGACAAGCGGGCCAGGGAGGACGCGGCTCCGGCTGTGCCGGACGTCTCGTGACGCGGGAACGGCAGAATGGGCACCATGCCGAGCATCCTCCGCCTCGTTCGATCCGTCATCGCGCCGATCACCCACACGCGGCTGTTCCGCCGGGTCGCTCCGACGGCGCTGCCGCCGCTGGAGCGGGTGGTGACCCGTCTCAGCGGTGGCAGGGCGCAGCTGAGCGGGCTGCTCGTGCCATCGCTGGTACTGCATTCGATCGGCGCGAAGTCCGGCGCCCTGCGCGACACGGAACTCATGTATACCCCGGACGGTGAGGGTCGCGCGATTGTGGCGGGCAGCAGCTTCGGCCGCGAGCGGCATCCAGCCTGGACCTACAACCTGGTCGCCCACCCGGACGCGTTCATCAGCGTCCGGGGCCGCCGCCTGCCGGTGCGCGCCACCCTCATCCCCGACGCCGAGCGGGACGAGGTGTGGCGGAGGATCGAGCGGCAATGGCCGGGTTACCGCTCCTACGAGCGGGAGTCAGGGCGCACGGTGCGCCTGTTCCGGCTGCAGCCGGTGCGTGCGCGTTCGGCGGCGAAGCGAGAACCGGATGCGACGTCGCCATAGAGTCGATTCGTCCGGTTTTCGGTGACGGATGCCGAATCCGTCCGGTTTTCGCTGCACCGGCTCGGCCGCGGGCGGCCAGAATACCCGTCGACTTGAATAATGGACACCATGACCGAACACAACCCAGAACTGCCAGGCGGCCTGAGTGCACCGGTGATCGAGGGCGTCTTCGACCTCGCTCGACAGGGGCTCACCGGTCCGCTGGGCGAGATGATCGACGCAGGGGTGCCGATAGACATCCGCAACGGTCGGGGCGACACGCTCCTGATCGTGGCCGCCTACCAGCAACACCGCGAAACCGTGGACGAGCTCCTGCGCCGGGGGGCCGACACCGACGTTGTCACCGGGATGGGCCAGACGGCGATCGCGTGCGCCGTGTTCCGGAACAACGAAGACATCCTTCGAGCGCTGCTGGACTCGGGTGCAGACCCGGGGGCCGGCAGCCCGACCGGGATCCAGATTGCTGACCAGTTCGCGCTGCCCCGCATGCGCGAGGTCATCGAGGCCCACCCGGGCGCGTCGAGCTGACGCCAGTGTCCGGCTCGCCGCCGTCGCGAGAACCGGATGCATCGCCGCAGGAGTGTCGATTTGTCCGGTTTCAGCCGTCGAGTGTCGAACCCGGCCGGTTTTCGCTGGACCAGCTAGCGGCGGGCGGCCAGGATACGCGCGATCCGGGCGGGCACGGCCTCGTCCTGGAGCGACGTCGTGTCTCCGAGGGGGCGCCCGTCGACCAGGTCGCCGAGGAGCCGCCGCATGATCTTGCCCGAACGGGTCTTGGGCAGGTCTGGGACCACGACGAGGTCACGCGGCTTGGCGATGGGCCCGATTTCGCGGGAGATATGGGACAGCAGGAGGGCAGACAGCTCGGTTTCGAGCGCCGCCCAGAACACCGGGTCACCGGCATCCCGGGGCGGGATATCCCGCGACGGAATCACGAAGGCGGCGATGGCCTCGCCGGTGGTCGGGTCGGAAACGCCCACCACGCCCGCCTCGCCGACCGCCGGGTGGGACACCAGCGCCGACTCGATTTCGATGGTCGAGAGACGGTGGCCCGACACATTGATGACGTCATCCACCCGACCGAGCAGCCAGATGTAGCCGTCATCGTCGTACTTCGCGCCGTCCCCGGCGAAGAAGTACCCCTGGGCCGCGTACTTCTTCCAGTACGAATCCCGGTACCGCTCCGGGTTGCCCCAGACGGTGCGGGCCATTGCCGGCCAGGTGCCGTCGAGGACAAGGTAGCCGCCGGAGCCGTTCGGCACCTGCCGGCCCTCTTCGTCGACGATCTTCGCGTTCAGCCCGGGGAGGGCGAGCGTTGCCGAGCCCGGTTTGAGCGGGGTGACGCCGGGCAGTGGCGCGATGACCGCCGAGCCGGTCTCCGACTGCCACCAGGTGTCGACGATCGGTGCCCGCCCGCCGCCGACGTTCTCGTGGAACCAGACCCACGCCTCGGGGTTGATCGCCTCACCGACCGTGCCGAGCAGCCGGATGCTCGACAGGTCGGCGTCTCCGGGGAGGCCGCGGGGGAACCAGGTCATGAACGTGCGGATCAGCGTGGGCGCCGTGTAGTAGGTCGTGACGCCGTAGCGCTCGATGATCTCGAAGTGGCGCCCGGTGTGCGGTGTGTTCGGTGTGCCCTCGTAGATCACGCTCGTGGCGCCGTTGGAGAACGGGCCGTACAGCACGTAGGTGTGGGCGGTGACCCAGGCGAGGTCGGCCGTGCACCAGTAGACGTCGGTGGGTTTGGCGTCGAACACCGCCCAGTGGCTCCAGCTCGCCTGGGTCAGGTACCCGCCGCTGGTGTGCACGACGCCCTTGGGTTTACCCGTCGTTCCGGAGGTGTAGATGATGAACAGCGGATGCTCAGCGTCGAAGAAGTCCGCCTGGTGCGTCTCAGGGGCCGTCTCGACGACGTCGTGCCACCACACGTCGCGGCCCGGCGTCCACGGCAGGTCAGGGGTGAGCTCGCCGGTGCGGCGGACCACCAGCACGTGCTCGATGGTGTTGACGCCGGTCTCGGCGTTGCCGCCGACGGCTTCATCGGCGTTGGCCTTCACGGCGACGGCCGTGCCCCGCCGGAACTGCCCGTCGCTGGTGACGAGGAGCTTCGCGCCGGTGTCTTCGACCCGGAACTTGAGCGCCTCGGCCGAGAACCCGCCGAACACGAGCGAGTGGATCGCACCGAGGCGGGCGATGGCGAGCGTGACCACGATGGTCTCGGGGATCACCGGCAGGTAGACGACGACACGGTCGCCGGCGACGATGCCGAGGGCGGTCAGAGCGTTCGCGGCCTGGGCAACGCGTCGCTGCAACTGCGCATAGGTGATCCGTTCACGATCTCCGGGTTCGCCCTCGAAGTTGATGGCCACCGTGTCGCCGCGGCCCGCCTCGACGTGGCGGTCGACACAGTTGACGGCGACGTTGAGCCGGCCGCCGACAAACCACTGCGCTTCGGGGATGCCGAGGAGGGTGTCGCCCGCCTCGTCGACACCGTCTACCGGCCGGGCCGGCTTCCAGGTGTGCGCGGTGTGCCAGCGCTCCGCCCAGTCCAGGCGGCCGGCCTGCTTCTCCCAGTACGCGACCGGGTCTGCCGCGGCCAGCGCATACTCGTCGGCGCCGAGATTGGCGGCGGATGCGAACTCGGCCGACGGCGGAAAGACACGGTTCTCGTTGAGCAGGTTTTCGATGGTGGCTGACACCTCTGCGACGATATCGGCTCGTACGCCGCGCTGTGCAGCAGGGCGTCACGGTGGGTAACAGCGCCTGGACCGACACATTCGTTCATCTGTGGGCGGGAGGCACACGCGTGCCCGTACCTTGGGGCGCATGACAACTTCCGCCTCGAAGCCCCTCCACTTCAACGCCTTCGTGATGAACACGACCTCGCACATTCACCATGGCCAGTGGCGCCGCCCGGACGCCGGACAGACCGAATTCAACGACGTCAACACCTGGATCAACCTCGCCAAGCTGCTGGAGGAGGCCAAGTTCGACGGGATGTTCTTCGCCGACGTGACGGGGCTGTACGGGGACGCCGACGCCAATTACGACGTCTACGTCACGGAGGGCCTGCAGATCCCGAGCAACGACCCCACCGTCCTGCTCAGCGCGCTGGCCGTCAACACTACTCACCTGGGACTGGCCCTCACCTCGAATGTCATGCAGAGTCATCCGTTCCACTTCGCCAGGCAGGTCTCGACCCTCGACCACATCTCCAATGGGCGCATCGCGTGGAACATCGTCACCGGCACGCAGGACAACGGCGCGCGCAACTTCGGCCTGTCGCAGCTCACCGACCACGCCGAGCGGTACCGCTGGGCCGAGGAGTATGTCGACGTCACCTACAAGCTGTGGGAAGGGTCGTGGGACGAGGATGCGCTGCTGCAGGACCGGGACGGCAGCACGCACGCCGACCCGTCGAAGATCCACAAGATCTACCACACGGGCGAGCGCTACAGCGTGGAAGGGCCGCACCTGCCGTCCCCGTCTCCGCAGCGCACGCCTGTGCTCTACCAGGCCGGGTCGTCGGGAGCGGGCCGTGCGTTCGCGGCGCGCAACGCCGAAGCCGTCTTCATCATCGCTCCGACGCCCGCGATCGCGGCGCAGCAGATCGCCGAGACCCGTCAGCTGGCGGTGGAGAGCGGGCGCAATCCCGACGACATCAAGTTCTTCCAGGGCCTGAGTTTCGTGGTGGGGGACACCCCGGAGGAGGCGGACGCGAAGTCAGCGGAGTACGACGCGTACGTCAGCGTCGACGGATACGCCGCCCACGCCGCGGTCGTCGACAAGGACGGGCGGGTTTACGACGCGCAGACACCCCTGAAAGACGTCGACACCAACACCGCGAAGGGTTTCCTGGAGTGGGCGTCGAAGGCGGTCACCGACCGCGAACCGGTCGTCGCCGACCTCGCCTACCGCCAGTCGCGCTCCTCCCGGGTGGTGGGAACGCCGGAGCAGATCGCGGACGCGCTCGCCGAATGGCAGGCAGCCGGCGTCGACGGCATCAACGTCATCAACTGGGTGATCCCGGGATCGTTCGCCGAATTCGCCGACAAGGTGCTTCCCGTGCTCCGGGCGCGGGGCCTGGCCCAGACCGAGTACGCCGATGGGCCCCTGCGCCAGAAGCTGTTCGGCGAGGCGCGCCTGAACGAGCGGCACCCGGCCGCCCGCTACCGCGGTGCGTTCGCCGACAAGCCAGCTCTGCAGAAGTAACGCGCCAACGCCGGGCGCGCGACACATGTCGCGTGCCCGGCGCATGTTCGGCCTGGCGACCTTCAGCACGTCGCGGGCGTGGGGGAACGCGCCGGGCGCGCGATATTCCCCACGCCCGGCGGGATTTGCCGCGCCCCGCTTGCGGGCGCGTTCGAAGTGGGCCCGGCGCGCCCCTGGCAGGCGCGTGTTTCCGCGCTGCCCCGGTCGCGGGCGCGGGAAAACGCGTGGGGCGCGCGTTATTCCCCGCGCCGGGCGTGATTCCCCGCGCCGGGCGTGATTCCCCGCGCCCCGCTTGCGGGCGCGCTCGAAGCGGGACCGGCGCGCCCCTGGCAGGCGCGTGTTTCTGCGCTGCCCCGGTCGCGGGCGCGGGAAAACGCGTGGGGCGCGCGATATTCCCCGCGCCGGGCGTGATTCCCCGCGCCGGGCGCGATTCCCCGCGCCCCGCTCGCGGGCGCGTTCGAAGTGGGCCCGGCGCGCCCCTGCCGGGCATGTATTTCCTCCTGTTTCAGTCTGTTCCGCACTGTGACGGCGGCCCACCACGGCACTCGATGTGGGCAATACGGTTGCCCACATGACAACCACCGCCCCCGTGGCCCATCCAGCCGCCACCGTTCCCGGACCGACCGACCGGGAACTGTCAGACATCTTCCAGCCGGTTTTCGACCGGATCCGCCGCGGCGCCATCGAGCGGGAGGAATCGCGCCAGCTCCCGTTCGAGCAGGTCGCATGGCTTCGCGCCGCCGGCTTCGGCAAACTCCGGGTGCCCCGCCGGTTCGGGGGTTTCGGCGCGACGATCGAGCAGCTGGTCCGGCTTCTGATCGGGCTTGGAGCCGCGGACTCGAACCTGCCGCAGGCCCTCCGCGGCCATGTCGGGTTCACCGAATATGTGCTGGCGCACCCGGACCCCGCGTATCGAGCGTTCTGGTTCGCCGAACTGGCTGATGGCGCGCTCGTCGGCAACGCCGAAAGCGAGCGCACCGGCACGTTCGGCAGCCAGGCGACCGAGGTCAGCCTCGCGGACGGCGTCCTGGTGCTGAACGGAACGAAGTACTACACGACCGGCTCCATCTTCGCCGACTGGATCCTCGTGAGCGCCAGTGTTCGTGACGACCGGGTCGCCCCGCCCGGCCAGGTCACCGTGCAGGTTCGAACGGATGCCGCGGGGGTCGCGATCTCCGACGACTGGGACGGTTTCGGGCAGCGCCTCACCGGCTCCGGCACGACGGAGTTCCGCGACGTGGTGGTCGACTCCCGTTTCCTCCATGCTCGAGGCCTCGACGACTTCACCCGCACGATCCAGAACGCGGTCTACCAGCTCGTGCACCTGTCCGCGCTCGCCGGGATCGCTGATGCCGCCCTGGCCGAGATCACCGATTTCGTTCGCTCCCGCTCCCGCAACCTCTTCAATCCTGGGGTCGCACCGGGGAAGGATCCCATCGCGCTGCAGGTCATCGGTGAGGTCTTCGGCGTGACCGAGACGGTGAAGGCATCCGTTCTCGCCGCAGCGCGGTGTGTGCAGGACACCAGCGCGAATCACCTCGCCGGAGCGGCGGACGATCGCGATTTCGCGACGGCCGACGCGCACGTCTACGGCATCCAGTCGACGGTGATCGAACTGGTCCTCCGGGCCGTGTCGCGAATCTTCGAGGTCGGCGGCGCCTCGGCCACCTCAACCTCTCGTCGTCTGGACCGGTTCTGGCGGAACGCCCGCACCATCTCCTCGCACAACCCGGCGATCTACCGCCAGCAGGCCGTGGGCGACTTCGTCGTGAACGGTGTCGCACCCAGCGCGGGGCTCCTCGGGCTCCTGGCAGCGGACCCGGCGACTCCGCAGACACCGCACCCGAGCGCCTGACGACGCAGGTCAGTCGTCGAGCGTCGGGAGGGCGCTGACCAGCTGCCGGGTGTACGGATGTTGCGGGCGCAGGAAGATGTCGTCGGGGGTTCCGCGTTCGACGACGGCGCCGTCCTTCATCACCAGCACCTGGTCACTCATGTGACTGATCACGCCGAGGTCGTGCGAGATGAAGAGGTAACTCACCCCGAGGCGGTCCTGCAGGTCGACCAGCAGGTCGAGGATCTGCGCCTGCACCGACACGTCCAGCGCGGAGACCGCCTCGTCGAGCACGATCACCTGCGGCGACCCGGCCAGGGCACGGGCGATCGCAACGCGCTGCCGCTGGCCACCCGACATCCGCAACGGGAAGCGGTTCAGCACGGCCTCGCTGAGACCCACCTGGCCGATCAGCTCACGAACCCGCGATCGCTGCTGGGCGGCGGTGCTGTACTCGGTTCCATCGAGCGCATCGAGGAGGATCCGCTCCGTGGTCCACCGGGGGTCGAATGAGCTCAGCGGGTCCTGGTACACGACCGCGATGCGACGCCGCAGGGTGCGCCGGGCCTGCTCGGGGATGGCCGACCAGGGTCGTCCGAGCAGCGTGACGGTTCCGGCATCCGCTGTCTCCAGGGCCAGCGCGATGCGCGCGGTGGTGCTCTTCCCGGAGCCGGATTCGCCGACGATGCCGAGGGTCTGGCCCTTTTCCAGGGCGAACGACACGTCGTCGACGGCCAGCTGGGTGCTTCCATCGGGGGAGGTGTACCGCTTGACCAGGCCGCTGGCCTCGAGCACCGGGCCGTCGTGTTCGATCACATCGCGATGCTGGTGCTCGGGCGCGGCGGGGAGCGGCAGGTCGATGTCGGGTGCCAGCCGGGTATCACGGGTGTGGCCGCCCGGTACCGCCGCGATGAGGCGGCGCGTGTACTCATGCCGCGGATAGTGCAGGAGCTCGTGCGCCCTGCCGTGCTCGACGACCTCGCCGCCTTTCATCACGAGGATGTGGTCGGCCAGGTGGGCGACCACCGAGAGGTCGTGGCTGATCAGGATGAGCGACACCCCGCGGCGCTTCATCTGCTCGAGTTGCGCCAGCACCTGCGCCTGCACCGAGACGTCGAGGGCGGTGGTGGGTTCGTCGGCCACCACGATCTCCGGGTCGAGGGCGATCGCGGAGGCGATCAGCGCGCGCTGGCGGAGGCCCCCGGACAGCTCGCCGGGGCGCTGCCTGGCGCGGCGTTCCGGCGAGGGAACGCCGACCGCGGTGAGCAGGTCGAGGACCCGTTGCCGGCGGCTTGCGCGAGTGCCCCAGCCGTGCAACCGCAGCGCCTCGGCGATCTCACGCCCGACTGGCCGCAGCGGGTCCAGCGAAACCAGGGCATCCTGCAGGATGAAGCCGATGCGGCGGCCGCGAACCTCGCGCCACCGCCGTGGGGTGAACGCGGTGACGTCCTCGCCGTCCAGCAGCAGCTCCGCGGCCTCCACGACAGCGTTCTGCCCGGCGAGTCCGACGATGCTGCGGGCGGTGACGCTCTTGCCTGAGCCCGACTCGCCGACGATGGCAACGCATTGCCCCGCCTCGAGGTCGAAGGACACGTTCTTCACGACATCGGTGCGGTGGCCGTCCCGGAGGAAGCCGACGGAAAGCCCGCGCACCCGCAACCGCGGCCGCACATCGGGCGTCTGGACGATAACGGGAGCCGTCAGCGTCGTCACGGATGCGGTCATCAGGAGTCGCCCTTCTCGAGGTGGTTCTGGATGTGTTTTCCGAGGGTGGTCGCCGCCAGCGCCAGCACCACGATCACGACGCCGGGGATGACGATGAGCCAGGGGCCCTGCGTGATGTATGCGCGCCCGGCGTCCAGCAGCGCACCCCACTCCGACGACGGCGGTGCGACTCCGAGCCCGAGGAACGCGAGGCTCGACGCCCACACGATTGACTGGCCGACCGAGAGGGCGAAGATGGCGACCAGCGGTCGGATCGCGTTCGGCAGGATGTGCCGGCCGAGGATGCGTCGCCGTGAGTGGCCGAGGGCGACAGCCGCCTCGACATAACCCGAGTTCCTGGCCGACAGGATCTGGCCGCGCACGATCCGGGCGTAGCCGGGCGCCGAGCCGATGCCCACAGCGAGTACCTGGGTGAACGCCGACGGTCCGAGGATCGCGACCAGCAGCAGGGCCAGCAGCAGGGTGGGGAACGCGAACAGGATCTCGATCAGCCGGCCCGCGCTCCCGGCGATGAAACGGCCGGACAATGCGGCGATCGCGCCGAGGACGATGGCGATGAGGATGCTCACGATCGCGGCACCGAGTCCGATCAGGAGGGACTCGCGGGTTCCGTATGCGACGCGACTGTACAGGTCGCGGCCCGCCTCATCCGTTCCGAACCAGTGCTGGGCGGAGGGCGGCTGCAGCGCGCTCAGGAAACTGCTCGCGGTGGGATCGTGGGTGGCGAGCAGGTTCGGGGCGAGTGCGGCGATGGCGAAGAACGCGATCGCCGCGAGCGCGAGCAGGAGCCCGGGCCCGGCACGCAGTCCGCGCCGGGCGATCGCCGGCTTCGCAGTGGCCGCCTTCGGGGCGAGTGTGGTCATGCTTTCCTCACTCTCGGATCGATCAGCAGGTAGGCGAGGTCTACCAGGAGGTTGACGACAACGTAGAGGGCGGCGATCAGCACGACGACCCCGGTGACCACCGGCAGGTCCTGTGAGCCGACCGCGGTGACCAGCACCTTGCCGATGCCCGGTCGGGTGAACACTGTTTCGACGACGACGGCACCGGAGATGGTGGCGCCGAGCGCCCAGCCGCTGAGGGTGATCGCGGGGAGCACCGCGTGACGGAGCACGTGGCTGAGGCGCACCCGCAGGTCTCCCATGCCACGCATCCGTGCGGAAGTCACGAACGGCTGCTCGAGCGAGCGTTCGAACTCGGTGCGGGTGGCCTGTCCCATGAAACCGGCCAGCGGGATCGCGAGCGTCAAGGCGGGCAGGAACAACCCGGCCAGGCCCGTGCCGCCGATCACCGGGAACCAGCCGAGCTGGAGCGCGAACACCAGCAGCAGGATGATGCCGAGCCAGTAGTGGGGCAGGCCGGCCGTGGTCGTGTCGGTGAACTCGCCGAAGGCCCGGATCCGCCTGGAGCGGCCGGCGGTGAGGGTGACCCAGACCACCATGATCAGCCAGGCCAGCGCGACGGCGGTCACCGTCAGCAGCAGGGTTGCCGCAAGCTGCTCGCCGATCACGTCCCACACCGGGCGGAACTGCTGGTACGACGAGCCGAGGTCCCCGCGCAGCAACCCGCCGATGTAGTGGACGTATTGGATGACCAGCGGATGCTGGAGGCCGAACTGCTCGTTGATGGCGGCCAGCTCATCCGGCGTGCGCTGCACCGCCTGGCCGCTGCGGATGTTGAGGATCGTGGTCGCCCTGTCTCCCGGCAGCGAGACCTGCGCGAAGAACGCGGCGGTGGCTGCTCCCCACAGCACGATGACGGCGCCGACCACTTTTTCGCCGAACCGGCGCAGGAGCAGGGCACGGGAACGGGAAGGCCGGCCGCCGGCCGCCCGGGCCGAAGCCCCGACGGCTGGCGCTTCCGGCTTACTCGGTGAAGTAAGCGTCATGGAAGACCGGTCCTCCCTGCGAGTGCTCCTGCCAGACATCCTTCAACTTCGGATTCACCGCGAGCGTGCTCAGCCGGTCGTACAGGCCGATCGACAGCGCGTGGTCGGCGATGAATTCCTGAGCCTTCTCGAACGCCGCGTTCTGCGCATCCAGAGTCGGCGCCGAGTTGCCCTCGAGGATGCTGCTCTCCAGCTCGGTGTTGTCGTAGAACGCGTCGTTCCAGTAGTTCGGGTTGTCGGCGGTGCTGGGCCTCCAGTTGATGTACAGGATGCCCGAGGTCACCGCGGTCCAGTACCCGACGGCGATGTCCCGCTCCTCGGGCTTGGAGTACGCGCCAGAGAAGAACTCGCTCTGCGGGACGGGGACCAGGTCGACCTTGAAGCCGACCGCCTTGGCTTGCTCCTGTACCCCCTGGAGGATGGCTGCGCCGTCGTTGTTGATGATGGAGCCCGCGCCGTAGGGCAGGACGACCTTCAGTGACGTGCCGTCCTTGGTGCGATAGCCCGCGGAATCGCGGCCGGTCCAGCCCGCCGCGTCAAGCAGCTTGTTCGACTTGGCCGTGTCGTAGTCGTACCAGTCGGCTGCCTTCTTGCTGTAGCCCGGGGTGGACTGGCTGACGGGGCCGTTGCCCTCGTAGGGGATGACGCCCCGGCCGATGGTCTCGACGATCGTCTTGCGGTCCAGGCTGTACGCGAAGGCCTTCCGCACGTTCTCGTCAGTGAACGGGCCGACCTGGGTGTTGAAGGACAGTTGCTGCGGGCGGCCGCCGGTGACGTACTTCTCCAGCTGGTAGCCGTCCTTGCCGACACCGGCCCACTCCACCGCGGGAACATCGTAGATCGCGTCCGTCTCGCCCGAGCGGAGGGAGGCCACGCGGGTGGTCGGGTCGCTGATGAACTTCCAGTCGACACGCTCGACCTTGGCCGGGCCCTTGACCTTCGCGTTCGCGGACCAGGAGGTGTAGTTGTCGTTCCGCGCCAGGATGATGTCCTGGCCGCGGTTCCACTTCTCAACCGTGAATGCCCCGGTTCCGATCGGCGCCTCGCAGTTCTGCTCCTCGGTCCGGGTCGTGAGCGCCTGCTCGGACTGGATGCCGAAGTATCCCTGGGTGAGGGTCTCGGCCAGGGTTCGGTACGGCTTCGCCAGCGTGACCTCGAGGGTCAGGTCGTCGACCGCCTTCGCCGACTGGTAGTAGCCGCCCAGCCAGACCTGGGCCGTGCTGTTGCCGCCCTTGGCCCAGTAGTCGAAGTTGTAGGCGACGACGGCCGCCGTGAGGGGGGTGCCGTCGGTGAACTTCACGTCCTTTTTGAGGTTGAAGGTCCAGGTCAGGCCGTCGTCGGACTGGGACCAGGTCTCGGCCAGCCACGCCACCGGCTTGCCGTCTTCGCCGAGTGAGAGCAGGCTGTCCAGCACGTTGTAGGAGAGGTAGGCCTGCTCGATCCAGCCACCGAAGACGCAGGCGGGTTCCTGCTGGTGACCGTACGTGATCGTCCCGTCGGCAACCGGGGTGGGGGCTACGCTGTTGCCGCCCCCGGCGCACGCGCTGAGCATGAAAGCAGAAGCAACCCCGAGGGAGATGAGGGGGAGGGCAGTGAACAGTTTTCTTGGCATGAAGCGGGCTCCTCAGTGTGTGCGTTGCTCGGTGCGTTGACTGTAGGAAACTTTGCCCGCGGCGAACAGAGCCGTCGTCACACGCTGTAGTCGCAGGTCACGGTCCGTCGCACGGCACCGGGAACACGCCTGGTGTGCTATGGGCGGGGCTGTCCCGGGCGCCCCGCCGCAGCCGGGTCGGATCGACGCTTCGTCGATCGACGCTTCGTAACATGCGCGCATCCGCTTCGGACAGCTGTCAGGATTTCCCTATGCTGTCGACTCTCCCCGTCCTTGACCTGTCCCTCCTCGACGCCGGCCCGGAAAAGGCCGCCGAATTCCGTGGGCAACTGCGCTCCGTGGCCCACGAGGTCGGGTTCTTCTACCTCGTCGGGCACGGCGTTGACCAGCAGCTCACCGACGATCTCCTCGAGGTGTCGCGCCGCTTCTTCGAACTGCCGGCCGAAGACAAGCTGGCCATCGAGAACGTGCACAGCCCCCAGTTCCGCGGTTACACGCGGGTCGGGGGCGAACTCACCAATGGCGACGTCGATTGGCGCGAACAGGTCGATGTCGGCGTTGAACGCGAGCCGGTCGTCTCCCGCGCCGGCCTGGCCGACTACTGGCGGCTCGAAGGTCCGAACCTGTGGCCCGCCGCACTGCCCGAGTTCCGCGACGTGGTCGACCGGTGGATCCGTGAACTCAGCGTCGTCTCCCGGCGGCTGCTGCGCGCCTGGGCGCTCTCGCTGGGCGCCGCGGAGGACGTCTTCGACGACGCGTTCGCTGAGCCGTTCTCGCTGCTCAAGATCGTGCGGTACCCGGGTGAGTCCGATGGAACCGCGAAGCAGGGAGTCGGCTCGCATCGCGACGGAGGGGTGCTCACCCTCCTCCTGGTTGAGCCGGGGAAGGACGGCCTGCAGGTCGAGCACGACGGGGAATGGATCGAGGCTCCGTCGCTGCCCGGCGCGTTCGTGGTCAACATCGGTGAGATGTTCGAGCTCGCCACCGAGGGCTACCTGAAGGCGACCCTGCACCGGGTGCAATCACCGCTGATCGGCACCGACCGGGTGTCGATCCCGTTCTTCTTCAACCCGGGCCTCGGCACCGTGATGCCCCAGCTGACCCTGGAACCGGAGTTGCGTTCCGGGGTGCGGGGGCTGTCGGTCGACCCGACGAACAGCCCCATCCTGGAAACCTACGGCGACAACGCGCTCCGTTACCGGTTGCGGGCCCACCCCAACGTGGCCGAGGTGCACCACGCCGACCTGCTCGCAGAGCCGCGCCGGGCGTCCGTTCTCGGGTAAGAGCGGATGCGCGGCGCGGCGGCCGTGGGTCAGGTGCGGGCCGGCACGAAAACCGGATGCGCCGTCTCAGAACAGCCGATTCATCCGGCATTCGGTGACGTTCGGCGAATTCGTCCGGTTTTCGCCGCCGGCCGGCCGGTGGTGGGCTCGAAGCGGCGTGCCGTGCCTACGGGTACATGGCGACGAAACGGCCGACCACGCCACCGACGCGCAATTTGTCGATCGCCTCGGGAATGTCGGGCTGGGTGATGAGGTTGATCGGCGGGTTCAACTCGCCGGACTTCATCAGCTCATACAGCGCCTCGAGGTCTTCCTTGGTGCCGGACTTGGAGCCCTTGATGGTGAGCTGGTTGATGATGATCGGGTAGGTGTTGATGGTCGCCTCGAGGCGACCCATGCCGACCTGCACGAACGTGCCGAATTCGGCGAGGGTCTCGATGGCGGCGGCCGTGGTGGTGCCGAAACCCGCGTAGTCGACGATCAGGTCGAGGTTCTTGTCCTTGAATGCGTCGATCGAGTCGGCGACGCCGGCCAGGCCGATCTCATCGGCCAGCTTCCGGGTCTCGGGGTTCACTTCGGCGCCGTACACTTCAGCGCCCGAGAGCGCCGCGACGCGAGCGCCGATGTAGCCGAGTCCGCCGAGTCCGATGACGCCGACCTTCATGCCCGCCTTGGCGCCGCCCACGGCCATGATGGCGTGGTAAGCGGTGAGGCCGGCATCCGTCGCCATGGCGCCGAGCTCGAAGGACACCTCGTCGGGAAGCTTGACTAGGTTGTCATTGGTGGCGAGCAGCCGGGGGCCGAAGCCGCCGTCCCACTTGCCGTAGCCGAGGGCGTCGCCGTCGCTCATCACGGGGGCCAGGCCGACTCGGTCGCCGACCTTCCACTCGTCCATGCCCTCGCCGACCTCGGTGATCACGCCGGCGTTCTCGTGGCCCATGGTGCGGGGAAGCTGCGGGAACAGGGGCATCCAGCCGGCGTCGTCCAGGGCTGTGACGTCGGAGTGGCAGACGCCGGCGGCCTTGACCTCGACGACGACCTGTCCGGGGCCCGCGTGCGGTTCTGCGACCTCGTTCAATTCCAGCGGTTTGTTGGTGCCGGTGAACTGCCATGCCTTCATGAGGCATCTCCTTTTTCTATGCGTTTGTATGCTTGCTCACCCGGAAACGGTCCTGGATCTCGTCGGCCCGAAGCCATACCGCAATCATGGACCCATGACCCCTGAAGGACCAGACCAGTACGACGTGTGATCGTGGGCGGCGGCGCCACGGGGCTGTCGGCGGCCCTGGTCCTCGCTCGGGCCCGCCGCCGGGTTCCTGGTCGAGCTGGCTGGCGGCCGCGACATCAGGTCCCGCTGCCTGCTCGTGACGACCGGACTCCGAGACGAACTGCTGCCCATCCCCGGAGTTCAGGAACGGTGGTCGAGGGCGACGGCCTCTCCGGGATCGAACTCGAGGATGGCCGGGTCATCCGCCGGCGCGCCGTCTTCGTGAGGCCGCGGTTCGTTGCCAACAGCGACCTTCTCCGTGCGCTGGGGTGCGCGTTCGAGGAAGCGGGCTGCGTGCTCAGTGACCCGGTCGGTCGCGCCAGTGTGCCGGGCGTGTGGGCCGCCGGCAACGTCGCAAATCCGCGAGCGCAGGTCATCACCGCTGCCGGCGAAGGTTCCGCGTGAGCGATCGCCATCAACAACGACCTGGTCGTGGACGACGTCCAACGCGCCCTGTCGACGAAAAGCCTTGCGCACCGGCACCGCACGTCCTAAAGTACAACCAAATGGTTGCAGGTCAGGAGTCGGACAGCCAAGCGGACCGCGTGTTCCATGCGCTCGCGGATCCAACGCGCCGCGACATTGTGACGCGTGTCGTCCAGCGCGAACTGTCGGTGTCGGCTCTTGCGGAGAGTTATGCGATGAGCTTCGCAGCGGTGCAGAAGCATGTCGTGGTCTTGGAGCGGGCGTCCCTGGTCGTCAAAGAACGTCGCGGGAGGGAACAGATCGTGCACGGGAACGTGGAGACGGTTCGCACTGCCACCCGCCTGCTCCAGAGCTACGAGGAGCTGTGGCGATGCCGCACTGAGGCCATCAGCACCATCCTGCTCGACGCCGTGCTCGCCGAAGACGTCAGGGCGTAGCAGCAGATGACCGCGTTCTCGTTCATCGGCTGGCCGGAGGCCGCGGTCGAGTTCTATCGCGGGCTGGAAGCCGACAACTCGAAGACGTACTGGACCGACAGGAAGAGCGTCTACGAGGACAGCGTGCGCGCACCGATGGAGGCGCTGCTGTACGAACTCGCGGACGAGTTCGGCGCGGGGAAGATCTTCCGGCCGAACCGTGACATCCGCTTCAGCGCGGACAAGTCCCCGTACAAGACCGCGATCGGCGCGCTCATGGAGCACGGCTATGTGCAGTTCTCGTCGCAGGGCATCGGAGTCGGCGCCGGCTACCACAAGATGGCGTCCGACCAGCTCAATCGCTATCGGAGTGCCGTGGCCGAAGACGAAGCCGGCAGCGCCCTGGAGAATGTGCTCACGGGCCTCGCGGGCGCCGGGATCGAGGTCAGGACCCGCGACAGCCTCAGTGGCATCCCGCGCGGGTACCCGAAAGACCACCCGCGGGCCGAATTGCTGCGAAAGAAGGACATCGCCGCCTGGAAGCAGTGGTCGGCCGGCACGAGTTGGGCGCACACCGCGGAGGCGAAGGAGCACATCATCGGCGTTCTCCGCACCTCCCGGCCGCTCGTCGACTGGCTTGACGCGCACGTCGGCGCGTCGATTCTGGAACGCCGCCGCTGACCCGGCGGAGTAAGTTGGCCCCATGGCTGTCACATGGGTTGCGAACGACTTCGGCGGGTTGGACGTTTTCGAGCTGGTCGAAGCGGATGTTCCGGAGCCGGGCCCCGGGCAGGTCACCATCCAGGTGCGCGCCGCGGGGATGAACCCGACCGATTTCAAGTCGGTGGCGCGGGGCACGGACCGGAGCCGCCTGCCGTTCCCGGTGGGCAGCGAGATCGCCGGGGTGATCTCGGCACTCGGCCCGGACACCCGGATCGCCTCGGGCGGCGGGGCGGTGGGTGACGAGGTGCTGGCCTATCGGGTGTCCGGCGGGTACGCGTCGGCCCTGACGGTGCCGGCGAAGAATGTGTTCGCCAAGCCGGCGTCCCTCGGCTTTCCGGAGGCGGCCAACCTGCTCCTCGTCGGCGCCACCGCCGCGGAGATGCTCGACGTTGTCCGCGCCGAAAGCGGAGACACGATCCTCCTCCACGGTGCATCAGGTTCGGTGGGGACGAGCGTGTTGCAGCAGGCCCGCCTGGCCGGGGTGCGAGTGGTCGGCACCGCGAGCCCGGCCAATTTCGAGGTCGTCCGCCGGTTCGGGGGAACACCCGTCGCATACGGCGACGGTCTCCTGGTCCGGGTGCGTGAAGCCACCCCGGGCGGTGTCGTCGCCGCGCTGGATACGGTCGGCACGGACGAGGCGGTCGAGGTGTCGCTGGCGCTGGTGGCCGACCGGAATCGGATTGTCAGCATCGCGGCGTTCGGTCGCGCCGAAAGCGAGGGCTACCGGGTCATCGGGGGAGCGATGCCGGCGAGCGCGGCGTTCCGCGATCGCGTGCGTCCCCACCTCATAGATCTCGCCGGGCGGGGTGACCTTGTCGTGCCGGTCGTCCGCACCTTCCGCCTGGAGCAGGCGCGGGAGGCACTGGAGATTCTCAGCCGACAGCATCCGGGCGGAAAATTCGCGCTGATCCCGGACTAGGGGTCAGCGAGGGTGGTCCGCCAGATAGGACAGGGCGGCGACGACGTGCGCCTGGACGCCCACGGAGAGGGTCGGGTCGATCACCGGGGCGAACGCCGGCGAATGATTGGCCGGGATGTCCTGGGCGACGGTGCCCCTCAGGGCTGTGGCACGGTACGTCTCAGGATCGACTCCGCCGAGCAGCCAGAACGTGTAGGGCACCCCGAACGCGTCGGGGATGCGGCTGAAGTCCTCCGACGCCGTCTGGCGGGGTGCCGGATGCACGGCGTCGGCGCCGAAATGGGCGGTGAAGGCGCTCGTCACCCGGTCGGTGACGGTGGGGTCGTTGCTCGTGAGCGGGAACTGGTCGTAGAACTGGAATTCCGGCTCCCGCGGTGAACCGGCGGCGGCGCATTCCCCGCTGACGATCCGCTTGATGGAGCTGATCACCCGGTCGCGCACCTGGGTGTCGTAGGTCCGGACGTTGAGCAGGAGCGTGGCGCGGTCGGGGATGATGTTGGACGTGGTGCCGGCGTTGAGCGCGCCGACGGTGACGACCGCGAAGTCGCCCGGCTTCGTCTCCCGTGAGACGACGGTCTGCAGTCGCACCACGATCGACGCGGCCAACACGACCGGGTCCACCGACATGTGCGGCATCGAGCCGTGCGCGCCCTGGCCGTGCACGGTGATCCTGAGCGAGTCGCCGGCGGAAAGCACCGGACCCGACGTTGTGTACACGGTCCCCGCGGGGAGCGGCATCACGTGCTGGGCGAGAGCGACGTCGGGTTTCGGCACGGCGGCCACCAGCCCGTCATCGATCATCGCCTGGGATCCGGCGCCGATCTCCTCGGCCGGCTGGAAGAGCGCGATGTACGTGCCGGCCCACGAATCCCGGCCGGCCGCGATCAGCTTTGCCGCGCCCAGCAACGTTGCCACATGCACGTCGTGCCCGCACGCGTGCATGACGCCGGCGACCTCCGACGCGTACGTCAGCCCGGTGGCCTCGGTCACCGGCAGCGCGTCCATGTCCGCGCGCGCCAGGACGACGGGGCCGTCGCCGTTGACGAGAACACCGACAACGCCGGTGCCGCCGATGCGGCTGACCTGGTAGCCGAACGACGTGAGCTTCTCCGCGACCAGCGTGGACGTCGCGTGTTCCTCGAGGCTCAACTCCGGATGCCGGTGCAGCTCGGTGTAGATGTCCCGGAGTCCGACGAGTTCGGACTCGAGGCCGGTCAGGATCTTCTGCGAAGCGCTCACGAACTGTCCTCTCGGCATCCAGGCCGCGACCGTCCGGCTGCAGCCCGTCCCGGGCAAGTCTAGAACTCGAAACGTTCGGAGGACCCGGCGTCCTCGCATCCGCTCATCGCGACGAAATCGCTGCAGCGCTTCAGGGGTCGCAGCGAAAACCGGACGGATGGGTGCTGCGTCGGTGAAAGCCGGACGAACTTGCTCGGAAACCCCGTCGCTTCCGGTTTTCGCGACGCCGGTCAGCCGCCGACGTGGATGACCGGTCGCTGGGCGGGGTCGGGTTCGGTTTCACGGATGATCTCGCGCACCACGGGGGCGGTGTCTCCCCGGCCGAGGAGCAGGTACCGGAACATGTGGACCAGCGGGTTGCCCTCCGACCAGTCGAAGTAGGCGTGGGGCCGGATTCCCGTGGTGTCGCGCAGGGCGAGGAGGAGCGCGGCGATGGCGTTCGGGGCAGCCGGGCTGCTGGTGCGCAGGATCCGGTGGTCACCCACCGCGACTCCGTGGACCTGCAGGATCTCCCGGAACTCCGACGGGTCGACGACATCCACTTCGAGGAACAGGACGTCCGCTCGCCCCGGCACCGGGTTGCTGGACCGCTGCGCAGACTCCTTCTCGGCGTATTCGGCGGAGTCTCCGGCCTGGCGGCGGTTCGCGATGAAGTTCAGCCGCCCGTCATGGGCGATCGAGTCGGAGAGGAACTTCCGGGCCAGGCCGTCGAACTCGATTCGTTCGGCCCGGAGTTCAGTCGTCCTGGTCACCCGCGACACCAGCGACACGATGACGATGCCGAGGATGAACAGCACCGAGATGGCAATCCCGTCCGGCTTCTCGAGCACGTTGTCGACCAGGGCGTAGGCGAGGATGGCGGTCAGCGCGCTGAATCCGATGATCGACCGCTTGCGCCGGCGCCGAAGGGCTGAAATGAATACCGCAACGGCAGCCGACACCATCATGGCGAGGATCCCCGTGGCGTATGCACCCGCCTGGGCGTTGACGTCGGCCTGGAAACCGATCGTGATGATGATGCTGATCGCCGTGTACACCAGCACCACCGGTCGAATCGCCCGGCTCCACTCCGGGGCCATCCCGTACGACGGGAGGTAGCGGGGAACGATGTTGATCAGTCCGGCCATGGCGGATGCCCCGGCGAACCAGAGGATGAGGATGCTGCTGACGTCGTAGACCGTGCCGAACGCGTTACCGAGCAGCCGGTGCGCCAGATAGGCGAGCGCGCGTCCGTTCGCCTCCCCGCCGTCCTGGTACGCCGCCGCGGGGATCAGCACCGTCGTGACGATGCTGCTGGCGAGCAGGTAGACGCTCATGATCACCGCGGCCACCGTCAGGAGCCTCCGCGTGTTGCGGATCCGGGAGGCGAGTCGTTCCGTTGGGGTCAGACCGGATGCCCTGACCAGCGGCATCATGCTCACACCGGTCTCGAACCCGGACAGGCCGAGAACGAGGAGCGGGAAGGCGAGAATGGCCGGCCCGACCAGCCCGGCGAAACCGCCGCCGGTTGACGTGAGGGCAGACACCCAGTGCGACGCCAGCAGCGGATGGGTGACGATCTCCACCATACCGACGATGATCACGACAGCGTTCAAGGCGAGGAACGCCGCCACCAGCGGGATGGCGACGGTGACCGCCTCGGTGAAGCCGAGGAGGAACACGCCGCCGAGGATCAACAGCAGAACGATGGTCACCGCGACGCCGTTGCCGTGCAGGAAGTCAGGAACATACGGGTTCTCGAGGAGGTGGACCGTCGCATCCGCTGACGAAAGCGTGATCGTGATGATCCAGGACGTGGCCACGAACCCGAGCAGCACAAGCACGAACAGCTTGCCGCGCCAGAACGGCAGCAGGCGCTCCAGCATGGCGACCGAACCTTGCCCATGCGGGCTCTCCACCGCCACCCGCCGGTACATCGGCAGCATCCCGAGCAGGGTCAGCAGGACGATCAGTAGCGTCGCGAACGGCGACAGCGCGCCGGCAGCGAGAACGGCGATGGCCGGCAGGTATGACAGCGTGGAGAAGTAGTCCACCCCGGTGAGGCACATCACCTTCCACCAGGAATGCGCCGCGGCGCCGGATTCGATGCTCTCCGGCCCGACCGGCTGGACCGTGTCTTTGAGGAGCCAGCGTGACAGGGCGCTCGCGGACTCCGTCCGCCGGACCGGCCCGGGAACGGTCGGCGGGAAGTCGAACTTTTCTATCGTGCCCACGCTTCACTCCGATGATCAGTGCCGGTCAACACGCGACGGTTAAATCATTCCACTTTCCCCCTCCAGCGGTGGATTCGGCTCCGTTGTGTCCTGGGCCGGCCAGCACAGTGCCCAGAGTGCCGCGGCGGGGTTAGCCTAGAGGCGTGACCAATCCGGTGACCCAGGCTCCACACTTCAGCACGGTCGGAGAGCTGCGCAGCTCCGGCCATGTGCAGAAACCGCTGCGGGTCGAGATTCGCGACAACCTCCTGGACAAGCTGCGCGCCGGCGAGAATCCCTGGCCGGGCCTCCACGGCTTCGAGTCCACGGTCATCCCGCAGCTGGAGCGGGCCCTGATCGCCGGGCACGACGTGGTGTTCCTCGGTGAACGGGGCCAGGGCAAGACCCGGCTGATGCGCACGCTCGCCGGGTTGCTCGACGAGTGGACCCCGGTGATCGACGGCTCAGAGCTCGGCGAGCATCCGTACGATCCGATCACCCACGTCTCGCGTCGCCGTGCCCGGGAACTGGGTGACCGGCTGCCGGTGGCGTGGCGGCATCGTGACGAACGGTATGTCGAGAAACTGGCGACGCCAGACACCTCCGTTGCCGACCTGATCGGCGACGTCGACCCGATGAAGGTCGCGGAAGGTCGCTCGCTCGGCGACCCGGAGACCATCCATTTCGGTTTGATCCCGCGCAGCCACCGGGGCATCGTCGCCATCAACGAGCTGCCGGACCTCGCCGAGCGGATCCAGGTCGCGATGCTCAACGTGATGGAGGAGCGCGACATCCAGGTGCGGGGCTACGTGCTCCGACTGCCGCTTGACGTGCTCGTCGTCGCCAGTGCCAACCCAGAGGACTACACCAACCGCGGCCGGATCATCACCCCGCTGAAGGACCGCTTCGGCGCCGAGATCCGTACCCACTACCCGGCCAGGCTGGAGGCCGAGGTCGCGGTGATCCGGCAGGAGGCCGAACTGGTCGCGGAGGTCCCCGACCACCTGGTTGAAATCCTGGCCCGGTTCACCGGCAACCTGCGCGAGTCGTCGTCGGTCGACCAGCGGAGCGGCGTGTCCGCGCGATTCGCGATCGCGGGGGCCGAGACGATCGCGGCCGCCGCACTCCACCGGGCCGCCGTCCAGGGCGAGGACCACGCCGTCGCCCGTGTCGTCGACCTGGAGACCGCCGTCGACGTGCTCGGCGGCAAGATCGAGTTCGAAACCGGCGAGGAGGGGCGGGAGTCTGAGGTGCTGACCCACCTGCTGCGCACCGCGACCGCCGACACGGTGCGCCAGCACTTCCGCGGCGTCGACTTCGGGCCGCTGGTGACGGCTATCGACAGCGGCGCCATGGTGGCCACCGGAGAGCAGGTGACGGCCCGGCAATTCCTGGCCGGGTTGCCGGTGCTCGGGGAGTCGGAGCTCTACGACGATATCTGCGACCTCCTGGAGGCGTCAGGTGACGGGCAACGGGCCGCCGCGATCGAGCTGGCGCTCGAAGGGCTCTACCTCGCCCGCAAGGTCGGGAAGGACACTGACGGAATCGAGACCGTCTATGGCTAGGACCCGCACTCGCTTTCGCCGCTACAACGGCGGAGACCCGCTCGCCCCACCGGTCGACATCGCTGAGGCGCTCGACGCGATCGGCGAGAGCGTGATGGCGGGTTCATCGCCCGAGCGGGCGATGAACGAGTTCCTGCGCCGCGGGGGACGCAAGCAGACCGGCCTCGACGACCTCGCCCGTAAGGTGGCGGAGCGTCGCCGCGAGCTGCTGCGCCGGCACAACCTCGATGGCACGCTCAACCAGGTCAGGCAATTGCTCGACCATGCGCTGGTGGAGGAGGGCAAACAGCTGGTTCGTGACGCGGCGCTCGACGACGACGAACGTGCGTTCGCCCAGATGCGCCTGGAGAGCCTGCCCGCGTCCACGGCGGCGGCGGTGAGCGAGTTGAGCGACTACTCCTGGCAGTCGCCCCAGGCGCGCGCCGATTACGACACGATCAAGGACCTGCTCGGGCGGGAGTTGCTCGACCAACGCTTCAAGGGCATGAAGCAGGCGATGGAGAACGCCACCGACGAGGACCGCGCCGCGATCAACGAGATGCTCACCGACCTCAACGAGCTGTTGGAGAAACACCGGCGGGGGGAAGACACTCCGCAGGATTTCGCCGACTTCATGGACACGCACGGGGACTTCTTCCCCGAGAACCCGAAGAACGTCGACGAGTTGGTCGACAGCCTGGCGCAGCGTTCGGCCGCAGCGCAGCGGATGCTCAATTCCATGAGTCCCGAACAACGCGAGGAACTGATGCAGCTCTCCGCCCAGGCGTTCGGGACACCGCAGTTGATGCAGTCGCTGGCCCAGCTCGATTCCACCCTCCAGATGATGCGGCCAGGAGAGAACTGGCGAGGCTCAGAACGCTTCGACGGGCAGGCGGAACTCGGCCTCGGTGACGGCACCGGGGTGCTGCAGGACGTCGCCGACCTCGACGAGCTCACCGAGCAGCTCTCCCAGGCCTACCGCGGCGCCCGGATGGACGATGTCGACCTCGATGCGCTCGCCCGCCAGCTCGGCGATGAGGCGGTGGTCGCCGCGCACACCCTCCGTGAACTGGAGAAGGCCCTGCGGGAGAGCGGCACGCTCCGCCGCGATTCCTCCGGGCAGCTCAAGTTGACGCCGAAGGCGATGCGCCAGCTCGGCACCGTGCTGTTGCGCGACATCGCGAAGCGGACGTCGGGACGCGCGGGCCAGCGCGACCTCCGGCAGGCCGGCGCCGCGGGGGAGAGCTCGGGGGCGTCCCGGGCGTGGGAGTTCGGCGACACCGAGCCGTGGGACATTCCCCGCACCCTGCTCAACGGCGTCCTGCGTCGGGTCAGTGAGGGCACGGGCGGTGAGGCGGGCCGGCTGATCGCGGTCGACGACATCGAGGTGGCCGAGACCGAAGCTCGCACCCAGGCGGTGGTCGCCCTGCTCGTCGACACCTCGTTCTCGATGGAGCTGGACGGCAGATGGGTGCCGATGAAACGCACAGCGCTCGCCCTGCACACCCTGATCCGGCAGCGTTTCCGCGACGATCACCTCCAATTGATCGGATTCGGGCGGCTCGCCGAGGTGATGGACATCGAACAGCTGACTGCCCTGGACGCGGTGTGGGCGAAGGGCACCAACCTGCATCACGCGCTCCTGCTGGCCAACCGCCATTTCCGCAGGCATCCCACTGCGCAGCCGGTGCTGCTCATCGTCACAGACGGCGAGCCCACGTCCCACCTGGAGCCGGACGGCACGGTCAGCTTCTCCTACCCTCCGCACCCGGTGACGATCGCGCACACCCTCCGGGAGCTGGACAACTCGGGGCGCCTCGGCGCCCAGACCACGTTCTTCCGCCTCGGGTCCGACCCTGGCCTGGCCCGGTTCGTCGACTCGATGGCGCGGCGGGTCTCCGGGCGCGTCGTCGCTCCCGACCTCGACGACCTCGGCGCCGCCGTGGTGCGGTCCTATCTCGGCTCCCGCAGCTCCGACCCGACGTTCGACACCGGGAGCGGGTACGGCGGATGGTTCGGCGGCCGCGGTTTCTGGGTCGACGACGAGGGGAGCCGGCGATGAATGAGGTGACGGGCTACATCGCGGGCCTGGACGAGCCTGCTCGCTCGACGGTGCGGCAGTTCTTCGATCGGGCCGCGGAGCTGGTTCCACACGCCGAGGAGGGCCGAAGCTACGGCATGGCGGCGCTCCGCTACCGGGGCAGAGGCCTGGTGAGCGTGGTGGCCACCAAGAACGGGTACTCGCTGTTCCCGTTCAGCGCCGAGGTGGTCGCACGGGCGATCGATGATCTGAGCGGGTTCGACTCGACCAAGGGCGGCATCCGCTTCACCGAGGCAGCTCCGATCCCGATGGACGTGTTCGACCGGATCGTGCAGGGCCGTCGATCCGAGATCGACGCGGCACTCGGCTGAATGGCGGCCGAACGCAGCCCGGCCGTCCCGCGAAGAAGGCCCCCTCGGCCTCCCTCGTCGCGGGAGACCCAGGGGGCCTTCGGGTGCGTTGATTTCCTTCTATTCGGGTTAGAAAGACTCAACGCGCTCAACCTACGTCGCCCAGATGGGGGACGCAATCACCCCTAAATGGGGACAGTTTTCGGCCTCCGGAGCTTGTAAGCTCTTCACGGTGCCCTGACTGCTTCTATTCGGGTTAGAAGTATGCAGGGCACCACCTCTGCGCGTCTCGGAGGTCCCGCAGCCCGCCTAGGCTGGGTGCGTGGACCGGTCCCCGCGTAACGCGCGTTACGAGCTTCAGGCGCTCTGTTCCCGCGGCCTCGACTGGGCGGTGGGGCCGGAGCGCACCCTGCCCGACCGGTCGCTGGCGCGCCGCGCCGCCGTGCTTGTGCTCTTCGGCGTGCTCGACCCTGCCCCGGCAGTGTCCGGGGTCGCTGTCGCGCGCGATCTCGACGTGCTGCTGCAACGGCGATCCGACACCATGGGCCACCACGCCGGGCAAATCGGGTTCCCGGGCGGGGGAGTCGAAGCGTCCGACGCCGACCTCACCCAGACCGCGCTCCGCGAGGCCGTCGAAGAGACCGGCCTCGACCCGGCCGGCGTCGACGTGCTCGGTACGCTTCCTCCGCTTGCGATCCCCGCCAGCAACAACCTGGTCACGCCCGTGCCGGCGTGGTGGGCGCGGACGTCCGAGGTGGCTGCCGTCGATCACCGCGAGGCGATCGACGTCTTCCGGATGCCGGTGGCCGACCTGCTGGAACCGGCTCACCGCCAGACGCTGGTGTTCAGGCGCGGCGCCCAGGAGTTCCGCTCGCCGGCATTCACCGTCGGCGACGTGCTGGTGTGGGGCTTCACCGCTCTGGTGCTGGACCGTATGTTCGATGCGATGAACTGGGCCGTGCCGTGGGACCGGGAACGCACGCTCGACCTGCCGCCCGCCGCGCTCGGTCGCTGAGAATCGTTCACCAGGCTTCACCCGGTGCCAGCACCTTCATCCCCACCAGCAGTTTCGTGCTGTAGTCCCACAGCGCCCGGGCCAGCTCCGCATCCTGCGACAGTGGACTCGGCGTCGTCGATGCGCGGCCCGCGAAATAGCCGCCGCTGGTCGTTGCGACCTCCGGCGAGGTGGCGAGGTGGACCACCGTCTCGCTCGCCTTCGCTGGTGTGACCTGCATCGGGCGGGTGAGCCTCAGCACCAGGCCGAACGCGCCGGTAGTGGAGCGGCCGAGGTTGGTGTGCACGAATCCCGGGTCGGCCACGTTCGCGGTGAGGCGCGTGCCCTGGAAGCGGCGTGCGAGTTCGGTGGCGAAGAGCACGGCCAGCAGCTTCGTCGTCTCGTACCGTTGCGACGGTTTGATTCCTCTCCCCGAGGCGAGGGCGCTCACGTCGAGGGTTTTCACGTGCGCATGGAACGACGACGACAGGGTGATGACACGACCCTGCCCGGCGTTTTCCAGCAGCGGCATCAGGAGCATCGTCATCAGGAAACCCGACAGGTAATTCGTCGCGAAGTTGACTTCCAACCCCTCCCGGGTGAGCTCGTGCCGGGCCCGGGAGACCGCCGCGTTCAGGATGAGGCCGTCGAGCCGGTCGGTCACGCCGAACACCTGCTCGATCACGGTGCGGACCTGGTTCATCTCGGCCAGGTCGCCGACCACCGTCTCGATGCCGGCGCCGGGAACGAGCGAGCGAATCCGGGAGAGCGCCCGCTCGGCATGCTCGGCCGATCGCGCGCCGAGCACCACCCGCTGGCCCGCACGCGCCAGTTCGGTCGCGGTCGCCTCCCCGATCCCGCTGGTTCCGCCGGTGACCAGGTAGGTCTTCTTCGACGCGTCCATCGCGCACCCCACTCACTGCGCCATTCGGGCGCAGTGTTAAGACCACACCTGATTCACCCGGTCGTCAACGCGGTTCAGGATCAACGCGGTGCCCGGCGCTTCAGCCGAGCTCCCGCCGCACGGCCGGGAGCACCTCGGTTGCCAGTAGCTCGATCGACCGCAGCGTCTCCGCCTGGCCGAGCCCGCCGAGGCCGACTTGGGCGAGGAATCGGTCGTGCCCGAGAAGACTGTGCTCCCAGAGGATCTTGTCGACGATCTCGGCGGGGCTCCCCACGAACAGTGCCCCGTGCGGCGCCGCCCAGGCATCGAAACCGTCCCGGCTGAGCATGCCGGCGCGCGGCATGTTCTGCCCGATGTAGTCGGCATAGTGGGGATAGAACGTGTCGCGGGCCCGCTGCGAGGTGGTGTCCACGTGGAAGTGGCTGGTGACGCCGACGCGAAGGGTGTCTGGCGCGTGACCGGCCTGGGCCGCACTGGCCCGATAGAGCTGGGTGAGCCGGACGAACTGCTCGGGTGCGCCGAGGATGGCCAGGTACAGGGGAAGCCCGAGGCGCCCGGCCCGCACGACCGATGAGGGCGTGCCGCCGACCGCGATCCAGATCGGCAGCCGCTCCTGCACCGGCCGCGGCCAGACCCCGAGGCCGTCGATCGCGGGCCGGGTGGTGCCGGTCCAGGTGACGACCGGATCCTGGTCGAGCGCCAGCAACAGGTCGAGCCGGTCTTCGAAGTATTCGTCGTAGCGCTGGAGGTCCTGGCCGAACAACGGGAAAGACTCGACGTATGCCCCGCGGCCGACCGTCATCTCGGCCCGCCCCGCGGAGAGCAGGTCGAGGGTGGCGAAGTCCTCGTACACGCGCACCGGGTCAGAGCTGGACAGCACCGTCACGGTGCTGGTCAAGCGGATGCGCGCGGTCTCGCGGGCGATGGCCGCGAGCACCATCTGCGGCGACGAAACCGCGAAATCAACCCGGTGGTGCTCGCCGACGCCGAAGACATCGAGTCCCGCCGCGTCGGCCGTGCGAGCCCACTCGAGCACCTGCTCCAGGCGGTCCCGCGCGGGAACCAGCCCCGCAGCATCCGTCTGCCGGTTCAGCTCACCGAACGTGAACGCCCCGATTTCAAAGGCGCCGGTCACGGGCGTGCGGGCGCCGGGGCCTGGAGCGCTTCGACGAGGAATTCGGACACGTCGGCGAGTTCCTCGCCCGAGATGGAATGGGGGAGCCCCGGATAGACCTTCTCGGTCAGGGTGCTGTGGCCGGGAAGCCAGGCGCTGATCCGCGCGGTGGTCTCGGCGGAGATCACCTGGTCTGCATCGCCGCGTCCGAAGAACACGGGCGGTTTCGTCTCGGCCAGGATCTCGTCGCCGGGGAGGACTGCGTCGAGGGTGAAGCCCGCCAGCACGACGCCGGCGGCGAAGCGTTCCGGCGCCTGGCGAAGCAGCTGGGTGACCATGAGCCCGCCCTGGGAGAATCCGAGCGGGACGACCGGGGTTTCCGGGTCGACGTTGTCCCGCACCCACTGGAGCACGGCATCCGCTGCGGCGATGACCGGGGCGGCGTCCGGCCGGCCGGGGACGGAGATGGGGAACCAGGCGAACCCGCCGGGCGCAATGCCGATCGGCGCGCGGAGCGAAACCCAGTCGAAGCCGGCGGGCAGATACGGCGCCAAGCCGGCGAGATCGTTTTCGTGGGAGCCGTAGCCGTGCATGAGCAGCAGCAGCGGCCTGCCCGCGGCCAGGTCGGACCTGTCGCCGTGGACGGCGACGTCGACCACGGCGCTCACGCCGATTCCCCGGTGGTGTCAGCGGCGCTGGTCGCCCTGTCGTCTGTCGTGCTCATCGTCGTCTCCTGTGCAGTTGGCTCGTGGCGGGTCGCCGGTACCGTCATCTTCCCGGCCATCGTACCAGCTTGGTTGAAGCAACAACTAATTGTCCCTGAGAGGCACGAATCGTCATACGGCGACACGCCGGGCCGCCCGCCGCTCCCTATCATCGGGGTTTGAGATAGATTCCAGCCATCGGCTTGCGGCATGGGGGACCAATGAACGAAACGCTCCAACGGTGATCGGCACGCCGGCGGACGCCTCGGGCGCTGGCCTCATCGAGCGCGAATCCGACCGCACCGTCGGGGCCGGTGCGCTGGTGCAGAGCAGCGAATTCGGGGTGTTCGACGCCCTCGCGGATCGCGCCCACCAGCTCTACCTCACCGGGTACTCCGAGCGGGCGGTGCACGCGTGCCGCGCCTGGCGGCTTGCCACCCAGAGCGCCGGCGATACCGTCACCACCCGCTACCTGTCCTACATCGAAGGCGTCGCGCTGCAGGAACTCGGCCGCCACCACGATGCCGTCACCGTCGCCATGGACCTTCTCGTCGACCTGGACGACGACGACCCGGACCCCATGTGGCGGGCCAAGGCGCTGGCGCTCCTGGCCGAAGCCTCGTCCCAGGCCAGGGAAGTCAGCCGGGCGATGGATGCGCTCGCGGAAGCGAGCTGGCTGGTCTCCGTCGCGCAGCACGGAAAATACAGTCACCTGTCAGCGAGCACCGCCGTCGCGGTCGCGCTGCGCGCCGTGTTCCTGTTTGAGCAGGCCGACGAGTTGATGGCCGCCATCACGCTGGGCGACGACATGGACATCGACCTCTTGGTGGTCCAGGAGCGCGCCCTGTTGGCAGCGTTCTGGGCGACGACGCTCCTCGTCGTCGGCCGCGCACATGAGTCGGGGCCGCACCTGGTCAGGTGCGCAGAACTGGCACTGCGGATGGGCCGGATCGCCGCGCTGGTGGGCAACACCGAAATGTTCGCGCGCGCCGGAGTCATTGAGGCGTACGCGCTCAGCCGCCTCGGCTACACCGATCTTGCCGCGGCCAGGGTCAACGCCGTGATCGGGAATTTTCCGCTCCGCGACGACCTGGTCGAGACTCACCTCGCCCGGCTGGTGCTGGGGCAGGCGGCAACCGAATCCGGCGACTTCCCCGAGGCGCGCCAGCAGCTTCGCGCCGCCATGGCGACCGCCGACCGGGCGAGCAGGGAGATCTGGGCGGCCGCCGCCCTGGAGGCGCTCGCGAACCTGGAAGTGGCCGAGCACGGCCAGCATCCGGCGGTCGACCTGTGGAAACGGCTTTCCCGGGAGGCCCTGGAGCGGGTCTGGATCGAGCGTGACGGCCGGTTCACGGCGTTGCAGACGCGCAACCAGGTGCGCGCATTGACCGCTGAGACCAGCCGGATGGGGCAGGCGGCATTGCTCGACCCGCTCACCGGCCTCGGCAACCGGCACATGATGGCCAACGCGATCGAGAGCGCCGGCGACAGCTTCTCCGCCCTCTTCATCGACGTCGATGACTTCAAGCAGGTCAACGACCGGTTCTCGCACGATGTCGGCGACGAGGTACTGCGCCGGATCGCCGTGATCCTCCGCAGCCACTGCCGCGCCGACGACATCCCCGTTCGCTACGGCGGCGACGAGTTCGTCGTGCTCGTGTTCGGTGACGGTGCAGCGGCGGACGGCGTCGCCGAGCGATTCCACCGCGCGGTGCGCACAGCCCCGTGGGGACAGGTGGCGACCGGCCTGAGGGTCACCGTCTCGGTCGGGGTGGGCGGCGCCGGACCCGACCGCGGTGCGATCGCTGCCGCGGACGCCGCCCTGTACGTGGCCAAGGGCGCCGGCCGCGATTGCGTCGTCACGGCCTAACCGACCGCTCCGGCCGGGCGGCTCGGGCCGCTCAGTCCCGGCGGGGCTTACGCGGCGGCCGGTCGGCGCCGCGGGGTGCGCTTGCCTGGTCGGGGCGCAACTCGATGAGCTTGCCACTGATGCGGGTGTTCTTCAGCCGGTCGAGGACATCGCCGGGCAAGTCGGCGGGGAGGCCGACGATCGAGAAGTCAGGGAAGATCTGGATCGCGCCGAAGTCCTCGCGGCTGAGGCCGCCCTCGTTGGCGATCGCCCCGACGATCTGGCGCGGCTCCACCTTCTGGCGCTTGCCGACCTCGATCCGGTAGGACGCGAGTGAGCTGTCGCCGGTGCGCGGGCGGCGCTCGGGCCGCTCGCTGCGCGCCGGGCGGTCGTCCCGGTCCCAGCGATCATCCCGGCCGCGGGCCGGGCGGTCGTCGCGGCCGCCCCGGGCGGGGCGGTCGGTACGATCGCTGTGGCCGCCGCGGGCGTCCCGCTCGGCGCGGTCGCGCTCCTGGCGCGCTCGACGCTGCAACCGCTCGTCCTCGGCCGAGAGCAGGAGCGGGGTGTCGCCCTGCGCGACCACGGCGAGTGCAGCCGCGACATCGGACTCCGGTACGTCGTGGTGATCGACGTAGTGGCGGATGATGTCGCGGAATGCCTCGATCCGGGTGTTCTGCCCCAGGGCTTCGGTGATGGCGTCATCGAAGCGGGCGAGGCGGGTGACGTTCACGTCCTCGACGCTCGGCAGCTGCATCTGGGTGAGCGGCTGCCGGGTCGCCTTCTCGATGGCCGTGAGGAGGCGGCTCTCCCGCGGCGTGACGAAGCTGATCGCGGCCCCGCTGCGGCCGGCCCGGCCGGTGCGGCCGATCCGGTGCACGTAGGACTCGGTGTCAATCGGGATGTCGTAGTTGATCACGTGGCTGATCCGCTCGACGTCGAGACCGCGAGCAGCGACATCCGTTGCCACCAGGATGTCGAGCTTGCCGGACTTCAGCTGCTCCACGGTGCGCTCGCGCTGGGCCTGCACGACGTCGCCGTTGATCGCCGCTGCCGCATAGCCGCGGGCGCGGAGTTTCTCAGCGAGCGTCTCGGTCTCGTTCTTGGTGCGGGTGAACACGATCATTCCCTCGAAGTTCTCGACCTCGAGGATGCGGGTGAGGGCGTCGACCTTCTGCGGGTACGACACCATCAGGTAGCGCTGGGTGGTGTTCGCGGAGGTCGTGGTCTTGTTCTTGACCGTGATCTCCTCGGGGTCGTGCAGGTACTTCTTGGAGATCCGCCGTATCTGCGCGGGCATGGTCGCGGAGAACAGCGCGACCTGCTTGCTCTCCGGGGTGTCGGCGAGGATCGTCTCCACGTCCTCCGCGAACCCCATCTTCAGCATCTCGTCGGCCTCGTCGAGCACCAGGTACTTGAGCTCGGACAGGTCAAGGGTGCCCTTGGCGAGATGGTCCATGATGCGCCCCGGCGTGCCGACCACAACGTGCACGCCACGCCGCAGCGCGGACAGCTGGACGCCGTAACCCTGCCCGCCGTACACCGGGAGCACGTGCACACCGCGCATGTGCGCGGCGTATTTCTCGAACGCCTCGCACACCTGCAGCGCGAGCTCACGTGTCGGGGCGAGGACCAGCGCCTGCGGGGTCTTCTGCGCCAGGTCGAGGCGGGAGAGGATCGGCAGCGCGAACGCTGCGGTCTTGCCGGTGCCGGTCTGGGCGAGGCCGACGACGTCGCGGCCGGCGAGGAGCGGCGGGATGGTGGCGGCCTGGATCGCGGACGGGGTCTCGTAACCGACGTCTTTCAGGGCTTTGAGTACGGCGGGTTCGAGTCCGAGGTCGGAGAAGGTGATGGCCACGGGGGCAGTTTCTGCCTCGGTCCGCGCGATCGTGTCAGGAGGCGTCATGGTTCAACGGTAGCGCGTTCACCTGAATGCTGAGTTCGCGGAACGCAAGCCCCTTGACCCCGCTTGGTGAGCGTGTGACTGTGAATGGGACCGTCAGTGAACCCGAATCCTGCGGCTCTGACCTGCACCTGTACCACGGCATGATGCCCGACACCCGTGTCGGGATGACGTTCGGCCACGAGTTCGTCGGCGTGGTGGAGGAGGTCGGTCCGTCGGTGCAGAACCTCAACCGCGGCGACCGGGTGATGGTTCCCTTCAATGTCTATTGCGGCTCGTGTTATTTCTGCGCGAGGGGACTCTACTCCAACTGTCACAACGTCAACCCCAACGCCACAGCGGTCGGCGGGATCTACGGTTATTCGCACACCTGCGGCGGCTACGACGGAGGCCAGTCCCAGTTCGTGCGGGTGCCGTTCGCCGACGTCGGCCCCACTGTGATTCCGGAATGGATGGATGAAGAGGATGCCGTGCTCCTCACGGACGCCCTCGCCACCGGATATTTCGGGGCCCAACTCGGTGACATCGTCGAAGGTGACACCGTGGTCGTCTTCGGAGCCGGGCCGGTCGGGCTGTTCGCAGCCAAGTCTGCGTGGCTGATGGGCGCGGGCCGGGTCATCGTCATCGACCACCTCGAGTACCGGCTGGAGAAGGCCCGCACCTTCGCGCAGGCGGAGACCTGCAACTTCACCGAGTATGACGACATCGTCGTGCAGTTGAAGAAGACAACGGACAACCTCGGCGCCGACGTCGTCATCGATGCGGTCGGCGCCGAAGCCGACGGCAATTTCACCCAGCATGTCACCGCCGCAAAGTTGAAGCTCCAGGGCGGGTCGCCGGTGGCGCTCAACTGGGCGATCGACTCGGTGCGGAAGGGCGGGACAGTCTCGGTGATGGGCGCGTACGGCCCGATGTTCAGCGCGGTGAAGTTCGGTGACGCCATGAACAAAGGGCTGACGCTGCGGATGAACCAGTGCCCGGTGAAGCGCCAGTGGCCGCGACTGTTCGAGCACATCCAGAACGGATACCTGAAGCCGAGGGACATTGTGACGCACCGCATTCCCCTCGAGCATATTGCCGAGGGATACCACATCTTCTCGGCGAAGCTTGATGGCTGCATCAAGCCGCTGATCGTGCCGAGCGCCGCCTGACGAAGGGAAATCCATCATGCTGCACGCACCGTACACAGCGGACAAGGCGCTCCGCACTGAGTCGGCCGACGAGCTCCGCGCTCGCATCCCGGGCTGGGGCGCCGACCTGGACCCGAAGGACCGGCCCTCCGTGCCACGCGAGCGATTCGAGCCGACTGGCGCCCACTGGGGTTTCCCTGAGCGCCAGGAGGAGAAGTGGCCGCGCGAGAGGTCCATTGAGCACGAATTCCTGACGCCGGTCTTCGGAACACGACACCGCCGCGGGGAGTCTCCGGGGCCATGCGGAAGTTCGCGTACGCCAGGTACAGCGAAGGACGCGCCGCCCACTGGCTGATGCTCCTGGCCGCCGACCGCGTCGACTCGGTCGGGAGCCACCTCCGCTCCTTCGCCACCCTGCACCCCGACAACCCGATCACCGAAACCGGCCTGTCGAGCGAGTTCTCACATCACGGGATTTCCTCCCGCTTTGGGACCAAACGGGCCGATCTGAACCACCTCTGGCTTGACCCGCTCATCGTCGCGGGCCCCTGGGTGCTGGCCGGTGTCCTCGCGGTCTCGGCAGTGGCGGGGGTGAAGCGGCGGAGGGGGTGACGCCAGCCGCGCCGAGCTGCTGCCTACCGCTCACCGTCGACGGGCGACAATGTGGCCATCGGAATCTGACGTTCGACCTTCTGTTGATAGTCGGCGAAGCGAGGCGACTGCTGGACGAGTTTTCGCCACAGCACGGCGTGCTCGGTCGGCCCCGCGACGACCACGCTCACGTTCATCCGTCGGCGCCCCACCTCGATGACAGCCCGGTCGGCGTGTCGGAGATTCTGGAACCATTGTGGCTCGGCAACCGACCCGCCGCCCGACCCGGTGACCACGAAATCGTCGCCCTCGGTGAAGTATCCCACCGGGGTTGTGTGGGGAACGCCGGAGGTGCGGCCGGCGACGGTGACCAGGAGCACCGGAAGGCCGTTGACCGCGCCGGTGATCCGGCCACCCGAGATTCGGTAGAGCGAACTGCCCACTGCGCTCCCGGCATGCCTCAACCGCGACTTCATCGTCATTGCCCGGCCCTCCTCGTCAACCCTGCGGCCGAAATTCACTCAGCGTGAGCTCGGCTCCCTGCGGATCACGGATGCGTGCCAGTCCGACCCACGGGGTGTCCGCGGTGTCGAGGACGATGGCTCCGAGTTTCGTGGCCAGCCGGGCGCTCGCGTCGCGGTCGGCGACGGTGATCTTCACGTGCCAGTTCGGCGCCTCCGACCCGGTGACTCCTTCGATGGCCCCGATGACGTCGGCGAAACCGGGCGGGGCTCCCGCCTGTCGCGCGTAGATGTCCGGGTCCGCTGTCGCCGCCAGGTGGTCGCCGTAACCGGGCACGGCGATCATCGACTCCACAGTCTCGCCATAGTTCACGTAGGTCCAGCCGAAAACCCGAGTGTAGAACGCGGCGGCGTCGTCACGCGCGGTGGTGTGCAGGTCGCTGAAGTTCCAGGTTCCGGGGGCGTTCACCAACTGCGCGCCCAGCCGGCGGTAGGGCTGCCAGAGGCGGAATTGTGCGCCCTGCGGGTCGGCGCAGGTGGCGGTGCGACCGCCGGGACCGGCGTCCTCCGGTGCGGCCAGCACCGTCCCGCCGGCGTCGGATATCGCCGCCGCCGTGGCGTCGGCATCCGTCGCCGCGATGTACGTGTTCCAGGTGGCGGAGCCCTCATCGCCGGAGCCGATCGCGCCGACGTCGCGACCGTCGAGCTGGGCGATCAGGTACACAGCGGATGCGTGTCCCGGCATGGCGTTCTTGAACGTCCAGCCGAGCAGTTCGCCGTAGAAGCGGGCTGCGGCGTCCGGGTCCGGCTGCTCGGTGTCGATCCAGCAGGTCACGCCGTGCGGGTAGGTACGAGGGGGAAGGTCGTCCATCTGGCTCCCATCAACTGCGACTGGTGTTCGCCAGCGTAGTCTGCGGTTGGCGCGTCAGGTAGGCCTAGAGAACGCCCGCCAAGGCAACGGATGCGACCAGGCTGAACAGGTCCTTCGGGTCCGCCGGGTCGGCGATCAGGTCGACGTCGACGGCGACATCCGTGCCGGCCACATCGTCCTGGAGGTAGCGCAGCGCGCTGAAGTCCTCGATCGCGAACCCGACCGAGTCGAACACGGTGACCTCGTCGGCGCTCAGCCGGCCGGGCTTCCGGCCGGTGAGGACTTCCCAGATTTCGGTGACGGGGGAGTCGGAGTCGAGCTGCTGGATCTCACCCTCGATGCGGGTCTGCGGGGTGAACTCGACGAACACCGATCCGTTCACCAGGATCGCGGCATCGAGCTCGGTCTTTCCGGGGCAGTCCCCGCCGATGGCGTTGATGTGCACGCCAGGCACGATCATGTCCGCGGTGAGGACGGTGGCGTTCGTCTTGTCGGCGGTGCAGGTGGTGATCACGTCGGCACCGCGGGCCGCGTCACGGGCATCCGCTGCAACGGTGATGCCGAGCACGGCCCTGAATGCGAGGGCCTGGAACTCGGCCTGGGTGCCGGTGCCGATCATCGCCATCGTCGACGACTCTGAGCGGGCCAGCGCCTTAGCCACCATTGCGGAGGTGGCCGCGGTGCGGAGCGCGGTGAGGATGGTCATCTCGGACCAGAACGTCGGGTAACCGGTCTTCACGTCGGCGAGGACGCCGAACGCGGTGACCGTCTGGTAGCCGTGCGACGGGTTGGACGGGTGGCCGTTCACGTACTTGAACCCGTAGGTGGCGCCGTCGCTGGTGGGCATCAGCTCAATCACCCCGGGTTCGGAGTGGCTGGCGATGCGTGGGGTCTTCTCGAAGGCGTCCCACCGGGTGAAGTCATCGAACCATGTGCGCCACGCCTACGAACTGAACCATGATTCCCTCTTTCTTCGGTGAGGCTTCTGGATGCCTGCCGTCCACTGGCCAGTCTGGCGGGAAGATCGCTCAAGAAAAGAGCAGATCGGGCACGAGTTCGCGGAGTATCCGGCGGCTGTCGCAAAAGATAGCCGCCCAGCTGGGAGAGGATGTGGGTATGGCGATTTCTGAGCATCCGTGGGTGAAGAACTACCAGCCCGGCGTCCCGGCGGGGATTGAGCTCCCCACCGAGTCGCTGGTGGCGATGTTCGAGCGGAGTGTGCTCGAGGCCGGCGATCATCCGGTGATGGAATTCTTCGGCCGCCGCACCAGCTACCGGAGCCTCGGAGAGCAGGTCGACCGCGCGGCCGAGGGGCTGCGCCGGCTCGGGGTGCAGGCGGGGGACCGGGTCGCCCTGATCCTCCCGAACTGCCCCCAACATGTCGTCGCCTTCTACGCGGCCCTCCGCCTTGGAGCGGTGGTGGTCGAGCACAACCCGCTCTACACCTCGCGGGAGCTGCGCCACCAGTTCGAAGACCACCAGGCTCGTGTGGTGATCGCCTGGGACAAGGCCGCGGCATCCGTTCTGGCCTTCCCGGTCGACATCGAGATCGACAGTGTCATCGCCGTCAACCTGCCCAGCGAGTTCCCCGCCCTCAAGCGAATGGCCATGCACCTGCCTGTCAAGGCCCTGCGGGCGTCCAGGGAGGCGCTCAGTGCGCCGGCGCCGGGAACCACCAGCTGGAAGAAGCTGCTGGGCCACGGCCGCATCGACCCCGCCCACCCCCGGCCGGACGTCGACGACCTGGCCGCCATCCAGTACACCTCGGGCACCACCGGGCGCCCCAAGGGGGCGATGCTCACGCACTTCAACCTGTATTCGAACGCGCTGCAGGGTGAGGCGTGGATGCACGGAGCCCGGGAGCGCTCGGAGATCTTCTACGCGATCCTGCCGATGTTCCATGCCTTCGGGATGACCCTCTACCTCACGTTCGGGATCCGCAAGCAGGGCCTGCTCGTGCTGTTCCCCAAGTTCGACCCCGACCTCGTCCTGGGCGCCATGAAGAAGTCGCCGGCGACGGTGTACTGCGCCGTGCCGCCGATCTATGAGCGGACCGCGCTCGCCGCACAGGAGAAGGGGGTCTCACTCCGGTCGTGCAAATTCTGCATCTCGGGCGCGATGAACCTGCCCGACCACGTCGTTGAGCTGTGGGAGTCGGTGTCGGGTGGGCTGTTGGTGGAGGGTTACGGGATGACCGAGTCCTCGCCGGTCGCCCTCGGCAACCCGTTCTACCCGACTCGCCGCCCTGGCACCATCGGGGTGCCGTTCCCGTCGACCTCAATGAAGGTCGTCAGCCTGGACGACAGCACCGTCGAGGTGCCGCCGGGTTCGCCCGGGGAACTGCTGATCCATGGCCCCCAGGTGTTCCGGGGGTACTGGAACAACCCGGAGGAGACCGCGAAGACGCTGCTTCCCGGCGGCTGGTTGCGCACCGGCGACGTCGTGACCGTGGACGCCGACGGGTTCACCACCATTGTCGACCGGTCGAAGGAGCTGATCATCACCGGCGGCTTCAACGTGTCGCCGACCGAGGTCGAGACCGCTCTCCGCCTGCACCCGGCCGTGGCTGATGCCGCTGTGTTCGGGAAGCCCCTGGACCGGGGCGGGGAGATGGTGGTTGCCGCGGTCGAGTTGAAGCCCGGTTTCACCCTTGACGAGGATGCGTTGCGCTCGCACTGCCGGGAACTCCTCGCGGCGTACAAGATCCCGAAGAGAATTGTGCAGATCCCCGACATGCCCCGGTCGATGCTCGGCAAGATCCTCCGCAGGCAGGTGCGGGAACAGGTGCTGCCCGCGCTGTGAGAGCGCAGGTCAGCGCCCGAGGTCCTTCAGCAGTCCCTTCATCGTGAGTGCGCGAGCGTTCGCGGACGCCAACTGCTCCAACCCGAACCCGAGCAGCACCGTGTCGGGAGTGCGCACGGCCGCGACGATGCCGCCGAGGCCGGGAGTGCGCTCGAACCCGCGAGTGCCGGCGGGGCTGCCGGTCGGGGGGCCGAGGGCGCTCCAGGCGCCCAGATCCGACTCGAAGCCTTCCGCCTCCGTCGGGCCGGCGACGGTGACCAGCCGGGTGTCGTCGATGATGACCCCGTTCTCCCCGGTGCCGGGGTCGGTCACGTAGCTGACCACCACCTCCACCTGCTGGCCGGTGTAGGCGCTGAGATCGAATGACACCGGCACCCAGCCGTTGGAGAAGCCGGTGAACGAATTCCACTCGCCGGTGCTGCCGGTGGGCAGGCACGGGTCCCCGAGGGTGATGTAGTGCTCGAGCTGGGGGTGCTCGTCCACAAGGAAGCCGGCCTCGCACTCCGTCGGAAGCGCGGATGTGGTGCCGCCGTTGCTGTCGGCCAGGGTGGTCCAGTTCTCCTGCCCCAGGGTGTGCGCTTCTACGATCACGTGGTCGTACCCCTCCTCGGTCGCGTACGAGAACTGCGCCTCGAACGCCGGCGCATCCGCTGCGCTCTGCGACCGCAGGTCGAAGGTGCGGGCCAGGCGCTGGTAACCGTCGTCGACGTGCCCGGCGCCTGCTGCCCAGTCACCGTCGATCGCGATGAACGGGCCGGACGGGTCGAGGTAGCCTGCCACGCTGCTGCTTTGGAACTGCGGGAACTCCGACACCGGCAGCACGTCGCTGGTCACCGTGAACGCGCCGGCCTCATCGACCGGGTTGCCCTGCGTCGCCGGATCGGCGAACATCGCCTGCAGGCCGGTCACCGGTGCCGACGTGCCGACCACACCGCCCGCGGCCAGCGCGGCCCTGCTGTACGCGCCCATGTAGTACTGGGTGAAGTCGTCGGCGTAGAGCAGGCAATCGCTGAACAGGTCTTCGGTCACCGCGCAGGGCTGGTCCGGTGCGCCGTTCAGGCCGTAGTACAGGCCGCCGAGCGTGCCGGCCAGGGTGCCGTAGTACGCGGCGGTCTCGCCGGTGTACGCCAGCTTGCCGCCCTCGTTGAGGAAGTCCCGCACCGCGATGGTCAGGTACTGCTGCCGTTCGGCGACGGACAGGTCCGGCACCTCGCTGCTGCCCACCTCGGTCAGCTCGTCCTCCGGGTCCTGCGTCAGGCGGTTGTCGCCGAGGTACCACAGGATCGCCTTGTGGTGGCCGAGCACCGCCAGGTCGTGCGGCACGCCCTGCGCGTCAACGTCCCAGACGTCCGGCGTCACGCCGTTGGCAGTGAGTGCGTCCACGTACTGGTCGAGGTACTTGGGCGCCGTCGTACCCGGCGGGTAGGTCGGGTTGACGCCGGTGTAGTCCTCGTTGGCGATCACGAGCACGTCGTTGCCGGTGTCCTGCGCCAGCGTGTACGTGAAGTGCTCGCTCTGGATCTGGCGGATGCCCTGCTTGGGGATGTCGCGCAGGGCAGGCCTGGCCGAGAACCAAACCTCAACACTGTCGCCGGGTGTGACGCCGGTCACGAGGCCCCGGTATTCCGCGTAATAGTCGTCGTTCTCGAAGCCGTACCGTTCGCCGCCCTTCCACTGCTTCACCGTGGTGGTCTTGGTGGGGCCGCCGTTGACCTTGTAGTTCAGCCGTTTGAGCGTGAGGGTCTTCTTGGCGACCACCGCCACCGGCTGGGGGTCACCGTAGGAGACGGTGAAGCTGTCCACCTGGAAGTCTGGTGCGTCCCGGCCGACGACGGACACCGGGTCGTCCGGGTCCAGCGCCGACTCGGCGACGGCGAGGGCGAAGGGCACGTTCTTCTCAAACTCGGCCTGCACCAACGCCTCGTCGTCCGGGAAGTTGAACACACTCGGGCAGTCTTCGGCGAGCCATTCGTCGTCAGGGTTCGCGCCGGATGCCGTTTCGCAGGTTGACATCTCCGGGGTGAAGCCGAGGGTGCCGTACGCCTCCTGCAGGTGCGAGTCGATGTCACCGTTTGTGGTGTACAGCTCCGCGGAGATGTCGGGGTCGTAACCGGGGATGGCCGGGTCGGCATCGTCGCCGACCATTGCCTCGTAGATCACGTCGTCGGGCGACGGGGTGGCGACCTGCCAGCCGATGCCGTGCAGCAGCAGCTCAGCCGCGGAGTGGTAATTGATGAAGAACTGCGGGGTGAGGCGCTTGAACAGCGCGTCCATCGCCTGCGTCTCCGGCTCAGACGCCGGCGTCGGCCCGCGGTAGGTCTCGCTCGCCGGGTTGGGGGAGGAGCCCTCGTTGTCGTATCCCCACCGGGTCGCGGAGTTGCGGTTGAGGTCGACCCCGTCACCGGAGCCGATCGCGCCGTCGCCGTTGTTGTCGCGCAGGTTCTTGCGCCACAGCCGGTCGCCGTCGTCCTGGAAGGTGAAGTCGTAGCCGTCGGGGTTGGCGACCGGGATGAACCACAGTTCGGTGGTGTTGATCAACGTGGTGATCCGCGGGTCGGTGCCGTAACCGTCGAGGTACAGGTGCAACAGCCGGCGCACCATCTCGGGGGTGATCCACTCCCGGGCGTGCTGGGCGCCGAAGTAGACGGTCGTCGGCCGGCTGCCGTCCTTGGCCGTTGCGGGGTTCCTGGTCACGCGAACGGCCGAGATGTCCTGCCCGTTGACGGTCTGCCCGATCACCCGGAGCTCCGCGATCGTCGGGTGAGCGGATGCCTGCGTCGCGAGCTCCTCCTGCAGTCCGCCGGGTCCGCTATACGGCCGGAACACCGGCCCGGCCGCCTTGGCGGAACGCTTCTGCGCGCCCGTGCTCTTCGGCGTCAGGTCCGCGCCTTCCCTGGAGAGCTCGGCTGCCTGGTCGCCGCTCAGGATCACCTGCACCGACAGTCGACCCGCGCCATCCGGGGACGCCACGATCTCCTGCCGGTCCACGCCGAGTCCGACGATCGCCTGGAGCCCGGCCGCATCCACTGTGCCGGTGTAGACCGCGAGTTGGTCGCCGGCCGAGGGCGGGAGGGGTTTGGCAACGCTCGGGCCGGCCACGACGGTGGCGAACCCGAGCGCGACGGCGGTGGCGATGGCGATTCCGAGCTTGCGGTTCATGACGCACCCCTTTGTGGTCGTTTGTGGTCGCAGCGTTGGTCGCAAAGCGTGCCCATTCTCGTACCGAAGATGAGTTTCTGTCAACGTTCACAGGTTGCCGGTGTCGCGGCGTAACCTGTGGCCGTGAAGTCCTATACAACAGCGCAGATCCGCTCCGCCGAGGCGCCGTTTCTCGCTGCGGGCGTGCCGCTCATGGCTCGGGCCTCGGCGGGACTCGCGGCGGAAACAGCGGCACTGCTGGGGCAGCGGCGGTCCCTTTCATCGGATCCGGGCCCGCAGCCGGGACACGGGATGGATGGCGTGCGGGTGCTCGTGCTTGCCGGGGCCGGCGACAACGGTGGCGACGCGCTGCATGCTGCCGCGCTCCTCGCCGGGGACGGCGCGGGCGTGACGATCGCTCCCACCGCCTCCCGGATCCACCTGGACGGATTGGCGGCCGCGCTCGCCGCTCGGGTGGCTGCCAACCCCACGCCGTGACCGACCGGTCCTCACCCCGCGCCGCCCGCTGCCCCGCTCGCCCCGTTGTCAACTCCTGCTTTTCGCACCGCCTCGGTCCGTACTTCCGCGTGATCACGCGGCCGGGCTCACCCCATCGAGCCCAATTGCAGGAGTTACGCGCGGGGCAGCGCAGGTACCGTCGATCAGGGCGTCAGAGGCCGCGCGTGCACTCTGCGGGGCCGTGTCGCATGGATGACATTCACAGGAACTCTTGTGGACTTGCGGATGAAAGCCCTGCATACTGGCACATTCGCCCGCGCGGAAACCCGCCCGTGGACCGTCGAACAAGAATCGCAGTGCCCTAGCGCTCGGTTCGCCCAAGTGAAATTTATGCTGAACTCAATTACTCCTCCACGCCCAGAATCCATCACCACCGCTACCGGCAGCACCCGAATGCACCGGCATCGTCCGGGCCGCAACCGGCGTCGCTTCCTCATCGCCGGTGCTGTTGTCGGCGTCGGCGCCCTGTTCGGCACCGGCTTCAGCCTGCAGGCGGCGATGGCCGCACAGGAGGACCGTGTCGCTGCGACCGCCGCCCTCGCCACGAGCACCGGGCTCCACCCGGAGCAGACCGGCTCCCACAGCGCGGTCCTCGAGGCACACGCCGAGAAGAACGCCCGCGACACGCTCAGCGGAGCAAACCAGGTCATCGCAGCCGCGCAGGGCAAGACCGATGCGACGTCGCTCGCGACGTCTGTCGCCTCGCTCAGCAACTACGCGCTCCTGGCCCCGGAGCGAGTGTTCGCACTGGTCGGCGAGACCCAGGCCAAATCCGCCGTCGTGCAGACCGCCGTCGCCGAGGTGGACCGGGTCGCCGCAGAGCAAGCCGCGGCTGCTGCCGCTGCCGCTGCTGCGCGGGCCGCTGCGGCCGAGCAGGCCGCCAAGGCTGCCGCGCCGGTCAAGGCCGCGGCATCACGCCCGTCCGCTCCGACGGACCCGACTGGTGCGCAGTTGATCGCCCGCGACCTGATGGCCGCCCAGTACGGCTGGGGCGAGGACCAGTTCGCGTGCCTCGTGCCGCTGTGGGCGCGCGAGTCCGGGTGGAACGTCAACGCCTACAACTCGTCGAGTGGCGCCACCGGTATCCCGCAGGCCCTTCCGGGCAGCAAGATGGCTTCGGCTGGTGCCGACTGGCAGACCAACCCGGCCACGCAGATCACCTGGGGCCTCGGCTACATCTCCGGCCGTTACGGCACGCCGTGTGCGGCATGGGACCACTCCGAATCGGCCGGCTGGTACTGATCCATCGGCATCCGTTCGAGTTGGCTGACAAACCGTTCCGGGCAGTGACGGCGCGCCGCCTGAGTGGTTGACTCGAGATATGACGACGATGCCGATGTTCCCGCTGGCGTCGGTGCTGTTCCCGGCGATGCCCACCGCGCTGCACATATTCGAGGAGCGCTACATCGTGATGCTGTCGCGGGTGCTCCAGGCGGATGCCCCGGAGTTCGGGGTGGTCCTGATCGAGCGGGGCTCGGAGGCCGGCGGGGGAGAGCAGCGGTTCGACACCGCCACCATCGCACGAATCACCCAGATCGAGGCGCAGGAAGGCGCGATCAACCTGATCGCCCGCGGGGAGCGCCGGGTCGGCGTGACGCGCTGGCTGGATGACGAGCCGCACCCGCGGGCCGAAGTGCGCGACCTTCCCCAGCTGGAATGGTCGGAGAAACTTCAGCCGTTGCGCGACGAAGCGGAACTCGTGGTGCGACGCACCCTCGCGCAGGCGAGCGAGTTCACCGAACAGCAGTGGTCGCCGAACATCGCGCTGACCGACGACCCGTTGCAATCGGCCTGGCAGCTGGCGGGAATCGCACCGATCGGACCGCTCGATCAACTGAACCTGTTGAAGTCCTCAACGACGACAGAGCTCCTGCAGGGAATCATCGATGCCACCAACGGCGTGGCGGAGATGCTCCAGGTGACCTGGGGCGAGGATGAGGACGAGTTCCCCTTCCCCGACGAGGACGAGTGACTCAGGCCCGGGTGAGCACCAGCGACACGTTGTGACCGCCGAAGCCGAATGCGTTCACGAGAGCGGCGGAGGCGTCGAGCTTCCGTGCGGAACCGGCCACGACATCGACCTCGATCTCCGGGTCGACCGAGTCGAGGTTGATCGTGGGCGGGACGACTCCGCGCGCCAGCGCCTGCAGTGACACGACGGCGCCGAGCGCCCCCGACGCCCCGAGCAGGTGCCCGGTCATCGACTTCGTCGAGGTGACGGCGACGTGGGTGCCGAGTGCGCCGGCGATCGCGCGACTCTCGTTGAGGTCGCCGAGCGGGGTGGACGTGGCGTGGGCGTGCACGAAACCGATGTCGGAGGCTGACACCCCCGCGGAACGGAGGGCGAGCTCGATGGTTCGGGTCTGGTTGGCGGGATCCGCCGCGACGATGTCGGAGGCGTCAGAGGTCAGCGCCGCGCCCGCGACATAGCCGTGGATGGTGGCGCCACGAGCCGTGGCGTGGTCCGCGCGTTCCAGCACCAGGAGGGCGGCGCCTTCACCGAGCACGAACCCGTCACGCCCGGCGTCGAACGGCCGGGACGCCGTCGCCGGGTCGTCGTCGCGACGCGAGAGTGCCCGGGTCTGCGCCAGTGACGCGAGCGTGAGGGCGGTGACGCATGCCTCCGTCCCGCCGGCCACTGTCGCGACGCGAGAGTGCCCGGGTCTGCGCCAGTGACGCGAGCGTGAGGGCGGTGACGCATGCCTCCGTCCCGCCGGCCACGACGACATCCGCTGCACCGGAGAGAATCATCTCGCGGGCCATCATGATCGCCTCAGAGCCGGATGCGCACGCGCTCACCGGGGTGCGCGCACCGCCGCGAGCGTGGATGTCCATCGAGAGCCAGGCCGCGGCGCCGTTGGCCATCATCATCGTGACGGTATGCGGGGAGACCCGGCGGGGGCCCGACTCATCGAGGATGTGCTGCTGGGCGATCGTGGTGTTCAACCCGCCGATCGCCGTCCCCACCACGACGGCGATCCGGTCCGGGTCGGCCGCCGGGGCACCGGCGGCGGCCCAGGCCTCGCGCCCGGCGACCAGCGCGAAGTGCTCAGCGCGGTCCATCCGGCGGAGTTCCCGCACGCTGAGCGAGTCAACGGCAGCGGATGCGACCTCGCCGGCGATCCGCACCGGCAGGTCGTCCGCCCAGTCCGCCGTGACCCTGGCGATGCCCGAAGTCCCGGACACCAGGGCAGTCCAGCTCGACTCCGCGTCGGTGCCGACCGGCGTCACAGCACCCATTCCCGTCACTGCGACACGCATGCTCACCGTCATCCGCCCATTATCTACCGTCGCCCAGGCGCCGATCCGTGATGTTGTGCTGCGGGGTAGGCTGCCGCTGTACCGCTGGCCGTTTCTCGCAGCGCCCGGCAGGAAGGCGCGATACCCCGTGAGCGAACCGGAATCCATGACGGCGATGGTCGTCGAGCGCCTCGACGGGCCGTCCGCCGCGCGGGTGACGCGCGTTCCGCAGCCGGCCGGCGCGCACGAGCGGGCGCGCGGCAGGCGCCTCGTCGTCGACGTGCACGCGGCAGGGCTCTCCTTCATCGATGTGCTGCAGAGCTATGGCAGCTATCAGTACGGCGCCCCCACCCCATATGTCAGCGGCAGCGAGGTTGCCGGCGTCGTGTCCGCCAGCGACCCGGGAACCGGCTTCACGGTCGGCGACCGCGTCGGCGGGATCGTGTTCTGGGGCGGACTGGCCGAACGGGCCCTCGCCGCCCCGGAATACACGGTGCGACTGCCGGACTCGATGACGTTCGCGGATGGCGCGGCCGTCTACCTCAACTACTCGACCGCCTGGTACGCGTATCACCGAAGCGGGCTGCGCCCCGGCCAGTCGGTGCTCGTGCACGGCGCCGCCGGCGGCGTCGGTACGGCCGCACTCGACCTCGCCGCAACCTTCGGCGTGCGTGCGATCGCCGTCGTGTCGTCTGACCAGAAGGAAGGGGTTGCCCGGCTCTGTGGTGCGAGGGATGTGGTGCGTTCGGATGGGCCATGGCTGGACGAGGTGCGCCGGCTGACCGGCGGGCACGGCGTGGACGCCGTCTTCGACCCGGTAGGCGGCGACCGCTTCACCGATTCCCTGCGCTCCCTGCGAATCGGCGGCACCCTCGTGGTGATCGGTTTCGCCGGCGGTTCCATCCCCGTCGTCACGGTGAACCGGTTGTTGCTGCGCAACCTCACCGTGACCGGTATCTCGATGGACACCATGGACTCCGAACACCCCGGAACCCTGCTCATGGTCCGCGACGCGGTTCAGGAGCTACTCGACCAGGGACTGATCCACCCGTATGTCGGCGCATGTTTCCCGCTCGAGCGAAGCGTGGACGCGCTGCGCCTGATCGAGGACGGCGCAGCGCTCGGCAAGGTCATCGTGGAGATTCCGCGCTGACCCCGGCGCCCTGTTCCACGCTGCCCTGCTCCACACTGATGATATCGGCGATCTGCTCCCGCAACACGTTCTTGCGCACCTTGCCGACCGCCGTCATCGGCAGGGCGTCGACGATCTCGAGCCGCTCCGGCAGCTTCTGCACGGCGATCTGCTTCGCCCGCAGGAATTCGGCCAGGTGGGCCAGATCCGGCAGCGACAGGCCGGGCGTCGGAACGACGAACGCGCACAAGCGTTCCCCGAGCCGCCGGTCCGGCATGGCCACGATCGCGACGTCACGCACCGCCGGGTGGCCGAGCAGCAGGTCCTCGATCTCCCGGCTGCTGATGTTGACGCCGCCGCGGATGATGATGTCCTTGATCCGTCCGCTGACCCTGATGTACCCGGCCTGGTCCATCACCCCGATGTCTCCGGACCGGGAGAACCCGTCCCCGGTGTACAGCGCCGCGGTCTGCTGCGGGTCCTGGTAGTACTCCAGCATGTGCGAGGGGCCCCGGTAGGCCAGGTCGCCGGTCGCGCCGCGGGGCACCTCGGTGCCTTCGATGTCGACGACCTTGATCATCGCGTCGGGCAGCGCGTGCCCGTCGGAGAGCACCGAACGCTCTGGCGGGTCGTCCGGCCCGCACATCGACGTGACCATGTTCTCGCTTCGCCCGTAGAGGCTGAGGACCGCGCAGTCCGGGAACATGGTGCGCGCCTCCTGCACCACGGCGCCGGGGATCGGCGCCCCCGCACAGACCCAGTAGCGCATGCTCGAAATGTCATGCGCATCCGCCTCGAACGCCTGCATCGTGCCGGCCAGGAACGTGGTCGAGGTGAAGGTGATCGTGCACCGGTACTCCTTGATCCGGTCCAGGCCAACGGCCGGCGTCCACGCCGGAACGAAATGCGTGGCGCCGCCGGTGATCAGCGGGATCAGCATCCCGGTGACCAGGCCGGTCGAGTGCGTGACCGGCGACGCGTTGAAGAACACGTCGTCCGCGGTGACGCCCAGTCGCCGGATCATGCCGATCGAACTCGCGTACAGCGTGTTGAAGGTGTGGAAGCAGCCCTTCGGCCGGGCGGTCGTCCCCGAGGTGTACACCACCAGGCATCCGTCGTTCGCCGTCGCCGTCTCGCCGAGCGTTGCGTCGAGTTCGTCGATCTCCCCGCCGGCGTACACCGATGCGAGGTCCAGCGCCTCCCCGAGTCCCGCGGGGTTCTCCGGGCGCGCGATCAGCACAGTCGTCAGCTCGGGCAGGTCGCCCAGCAGGCCGAGGTACATGCCGAGGAAGTCGAAGTTGTGGAACGTGTCCGGTCCGATGATGACCTTGGCGCCGGAGTGCCGCAGAATATAGCCCACCTCGTCGCCGCGGAAGATCGGCATGATCGGCACCAGCACAGCGCCGAGCCGTGACAGGGCCACCGTGATGGTGGCGAATTCCGCCCAGTTCGGGGTTTGCACGGCAACCCGGTCGCCGCGTGCGACGCCGAGGGAGGCGATCCCCGCGGCCAGGCGTATCGCATCGGCGCGGAGTTGCCCGTAACTGACGGATGTCGTCCCGTCGGTGACGTAGATGCGGTCAGGGTGCTGCATGGCCCGGTCGGCGACGATGTCGAAGAGGACCTGGTGCTGCCAGTCGCCGTTGTCGTAGTACCGCTCGATGTCCTCGCGAGTGTATGGCCCGAAGGCCTCTCCCGCGGCTGGCGACGTCGCTGGCTCCATCATGTCCGCTCCTGTCCGATCACGGCTGCCCGCACATCTTCAGAGGGTCGAGTCTTCCGGTGGCGACTGATCGGCTCGGCACATCTTTGTCGGGGCTACGTTAGCAGGGCGGTCGAACCCGACTCCAGCGTCGGAGCAGCGGATGCGCGTGCGGGAGCCGCGGTCTGCTCCGGGGCGACGGCGTCGGGCAACAGGATGACCTGGGCGGCGTAGGCGAGTCCCGCGCCGAAGCCGAATTGCAGGGCCACCTGCCCGGCATGGGCCTGGTTTTCCCGCAGCAGCCGTTCGGTTGCCAGCGGCACGGAGGCGCCGGAGGTGTTACCGGTGTCGATGATGTCCTGGGCGACCACCACGTCGGGCCGGAAGCCGAGCTTGCCGGCCATGGTCTCGACGATGCGGAGGTTCGCCTGGTGTGGGATGAACACGTCGATGTCCTCGGGGCGGAGGCCCGCCGCCTCGATCGCGCGCGCGGCGATCTTCGGCATGGCTGAGACCGCCCACCGGTAGACGGAGGGACCTTGCTGGCGGGCCGTGGGCCAGTGCACCGTTTGCCCGGGTTCGGCGTACTTGTAGTCCAGCCACGGGTGGGTCACTGTGATCGCGTCGGAGAGGGAGCCGTCGGAGCCCCAGACCGTCGGACCGATCCCCGGCACGTCCGAGGGGCCGACGACGGCCGCCCCTGCACCGTCGCCGATGATGAACGAGATGCTGCGGTCGGAGGGGTCGGCGTAGTCGGAGAGTTTCTCGGCCCCGATCACCAGCACGTGCCGTGCCAGGCCGGAACGCACCATTGCGTCGGCCTGGCCGATCGCGTAGCAGTAGCCGGCGCATCCGGCGTTGACGTCGTAGGCCGCCGCCGACACGGACGCGCCGATCCGGGCGGCGACGACCGGCGCCATGGCCGGTGTCGGCTGCATCCAGGTGACGCTGGACACGATGATGACGTCGATGTCGGAGGGGTCAAGGCCCGCCGCCTCGACCGCGGCGCGGCCGGCGACTTCGGCGAGGTCCTCGACCAGTGAGCCGCGCGGTGCCCTCCGGCGCGTGACGATGCCGGTGCGGCGGCGGATCCACTCGTCTGAGCTGTCGATCGCCCCGACCAGGTCGTCGTTCGGCACGACCAACTCTCCGCGCACACCGCCCACGCTCAGCAACCGGGAGAAGCTGGATGTCGGTGCGCTTCGCAGGCTGGGGGACATGGGGTTCCTTCTCACATCAGCGAATCCGGCCCGCCACGCGGCGCCGCGGGCACGATGCCGACAGTCTAGCCCTGCGGGAACGGAGCTCCGCGTGAGCGGATGCCGTTCGGCGCGGGGCGTGCGTGGGAGGCACGACGGGTATAGCGTTCCGTGTGCCGCTGAAAGGACCTCACCGCGTGACAGACCCCACCTCACCGCCGAACACTGCCCACACCGCGCGCCACGCTGCGCCGCCTGACGCACCGGGCGCACCGGGCGCACCGGGCGTTCCGCGCCGCGCCTGGACGGCGCTGGTCGTGCTGATGGCCGGCATGTTCATGGCGCTGCTCGACACCACTATCGTCAATGTCGCGCTCCCCACTATCCGCAGCACCCTGGGCGCCTCAGAGGCAACACTGTCGTGGATCATCTCCGGCTACGCCCTGGCGTTCGGCCTGGTGCTGATCCCGGCCGGCCGGATCGGCGACCGGATCGGGCACAAATGGGTCTTCTTCACCGGGCTCGCCCTGTTCACCCTGGCCAGCCTGTTCTGCGGACTTGCGCAGAACGACCTGCAATTGATCATCGCCCGGGTGATTCAGGGAGTCGCCGGCGGAATGTTCGTGCCCGGCGTCACGGCGATGATCCAGCTGATGTTCCCCGGCCGGGTGCGCGGCAAGGCCTTCGCGATCATGGGTGCCATCATCGGCGTCTCCACCGCCATCGGACCCATCCTCGGCGGACTCATCATCCAGGCGTTCGGCGACGAGAACGGCTGGCGGCTGGTGTTCTGGGTCAACCTCCCGATCGGGGTGGCGGCCCTCATCGCCGCGGCGATCCTGTTGCCCGGAGGGTCGGAGGGGCCGTCCCAAGCGGGCAACGACTGGTTCGGCCTGCTGCTGCTCTCCGCCGGCCTGGTGGCGCTGCTGGTCCCGCTGATCGAGGGCGAAGACCAGGGCTGGCCGCTCTGGACCTACGTGACCCTTGCCGCCGGCGTGCTGCTCGTCGTCGGATTCGCGCTCTGGGAGCTGCGGGTGGTCAGCCGCGACCGGGTTCCGCTGGTGCCGCCGCACCTGTTCTCGCACCCGCAATTCACCGGCGGCGTTGTGCTCGCGCTCGTCTACTTCGCGGCGTTCACCAGCATTTTCTTCACGATTTCGATTCTCTGGCAGGCGGGCCTCGGCCACACCGCGCTGGAGTCCGGCATCGTCTCCGTGCCGTTTGCGATCGGAAGCATCATCGGTGCCGCGCAGAGCGATCGGCTGGCCAGGCTGCTCGGCCGCAACGTGCTGGTCATCGGGGCGGGCCTGCTCGCGGTCGGACTGGTCTGGGTGTGGCTGGTGCTGCTGCTGGTCCCGGCCGGCGACCTCACCAATTGGGTGCTGCTGGCCCCGCTGTTCGTCGCCGGTGTGGGCAACGGATGCTTCATCGCACCGAACGCGCAGTTCATCGTCGCGACCGTGGGCCGCACGGAGGCGGGCGCCGCGAGCGGCGTGATCGGCGTGATGCAGCGTGTCGGCAGCGCGATCGGGATCGCCGTGATCGGAAGCGTGCTGTTCGGGACCCTCAACGTGAAGGGCCCGACACCGGGAGCCCTGGCCGACGCGTTCACGACCAGCGCCGCCGCCGCGCTCGGTGTGAGCGCAGCCCTCAGCGTGGTCGCGTTCCTGTTGGTATTCGCCCTGCCGCGGCGGGTCGATCGGGGCTAGTGCTGCGGCGCCCGCGTGGTCGATAATCGCAGCAGTAGCAACCCATTGAAACCCTTGGAGATCCAGCCATGACCGCTCGCCTGAACCCATACCTCAGCTTTCGCGACAACGCGCGGGAGGCCATCACCTTTTATCAGTCGGTCTTCGGCGGAGACCTGAACATCAGCACGTTCGCCGACTTCCAGGCCAGCGAAGACCCGGCCGACGCCGACAAGGTGATGCACTCCCAGCTGGACGCGCCCAACGGCATGACGCTGATGGCGGCAGACACTCCCCACAGCATGGAGATCACCGCCGGCACCAACTACTCCGTCTCGCTCAGCGGTGACGAGGAGGCCGCACTGCAGGGGTACTGGGACAAACTCAGCGACGGCGCCACCATCGCCCAGCCGTTGGAGAAGGCGCCGTGGGGCGACAGTTTCGGCATGCTGGTCGACAAGTTCGGTGTCTCGTGGCTGGTCAACATCTCCGGTGCCCCGGAGGGTGCCCCGAGCTGACCGGGCTGCCCGGGGGTAGCGTGGGGCCATGGCAAGCGAAGCAGTGGTGCTCCCCGTCGACGGTCCGAACGGTACCCGCGAGGTGCGGATTTCGAGCCCCGGTCGCATCCTCTGGCCGGAATCGGGCATCACCAAGCTCGACCTGGCTCACTACATCGTGGCGGTGGGGGAGGCCTTCGTCGCTGCGAACGGCGACCGTCCGGTGTCGTTGCAGCGCTACCCGGACGGGATCGACGGGGAGATGTTCTTCTCCAAGAACCCGCCGAAGGGCGCGCCGGACTACGTCCGCGCGGTGCCGGTGGTCTACCCGAGCGCCCGATCGCACCCGCAGCTCGTCATCGACGAGCCGGCCGCAGCGGTCTGGGCGGTGCAGATGAACACCGTGGTGTTCCACCCGTGGCCGTCCCGCGCCGAGGATTCCGACAACCCTGACCAGCTGCGGATCGACCTCGACCCGCAACCCGGCACCGACTTCGACGACGCCATCCCGGCTGCGCAGGAACTCCAGAGGGTGCTGGCTGAAGCCGGCCTGGACGCGTTCATCAAGACCTCGGGCAACCGCGGCCTGCACGTGTTCGCGCCGATCGAGCCGACCCACGAGTTCCAGGATGTGCGGCACGCCGTGATCGCCGCCGCCCGTGAACTCGAGCGACGGATGCCGGAGCAGGTCACCACCGCCTGGTGGAAGGAGGAGCGCGGCGAGAAGGTGTTCGTCGACTTCAACCAGGCCAACCGGGACCGCACCATGGCCGGCGCATACAGCCCGCGGGCGCTCGCGCACGCGTCAGTGTCGACCCCGATCGAGTGGGACGAGCTGGAGACGACGGATCCGAAGCGATTCACGATCGCCACCGTTCCGGACCGCCTGCGCACCAGCGGCGACCCGTGGGCGCGAATGGGCGACGCGCCGGGAACGATCGACGCGCTGCTCGGCTGGTGGGAACGGGACCTCGCGAGCGGGCTCGGCGAGCTGCCGTTCCCGCCCGACTACCCGAAGATGCCGGGGGAGCCGCCCCGCGTGCAGCCGAGCCGGGCGAAAAAGGGCTGAGGCCTGGCCTAGGCCAGCACGTCGTTCAGGTCGTATTCGATCGGCCGCTCCAGTTGCTCGAAGGTGCAGGAGGTCGCGTCCCGGTCCGGCCGCCACCGGTCGAACTGCACGGTGTGCCTGAACCGGGAGCCCTCCATCTGGTCGTAACGCACCTCCATCACCCGGGTCGGCTCCAGGCGCACGTACGAGACGTCCTTCGCGGATGAGAACCGGCTGCGATCGGTCTCGCCCGTGACGGGCTCGCCGTCGGCGCCGCGCATGACCAGGGGGGCGAGTTCGTCGATGAGCTCACGGCGGCGCACGTCGCTGAAAGCGGATGCCCCGCCCACGTTCCGCAGGACGCCGTCGCTGTCGTACAGCCCGAGCAGCAGGGAGCCGACCCCGGTGCCGCTGGTGTGGACCCGGTACCCCAGCAGGACGACATCCGCTGTGCGTTTGTGCTTGATCTTCAGCATTCGGCGTTTGCCGGGCTCGTAGGCGGCGGCGAGCGGCTTGGCGACGACGCCGTCGAGGCCGGCGCCCTCGAATTCGACCAGCCAGCGGCGGGCCAGGTCGACGTCGGTGGTGGTCTGGGCCAGGTGGATCGGGTGGCCGAGGCCCCCGGCCAGCTCCTCGAGCGCGGCGCGGCGCTGGGCGAATGGGGTGTCCAGGGCGCTGTCGTCGCCGACGGCGAGCAGGTCGAACGCGACGAACATGGCGGGGGTCTGCTCGGCGAGCAGGCGGATGCGGCTCTCTGCCGGGTGGATCCGTTGCGACAGCGCCTCCCAGTCGAGGCGTTCATGGCCGGGCTTTCCGGAGCGGACGACGATCTCCCCGTCGAGGACGCAGGGGGTGGGGAGCAGGCGGGCCAGGGCCCCGGTCAGTTCGGGGAAGTAGCGGGTGAGCATTTTGGAACCGCGACTGCCGATCTCGACGGTCTGGCCGTCGAAGTAGACGATGCTGCGGAAGCCGTCCCACTTGGGTTCGTAACTGAGGCCGCCGGGAACGCTGTCCTGCTCGGGGACGGCATCGACCGCCTTGGCCAGCATCGGGGCGACCGGGGAACTCGGGGAAATGTCCATGCACCGATCTTGCCGTGCCAGGGCGCGGGGCGACAGGGGTGTCCCGGTCGGCTGTGCCGTTTGCCGTGCCGCCGCGCATCTGCCGGGCACGGGCGCGTGCTCCCGGCCGACGGCGCCGCAATCCGTAGAGTCTCACTCCGGAGGTGTGTCGAGTGCTGGAGGTGTGTCGAGTGCACGGCCGAGTGCACGGAGGTGCGGGGTGCTGAGCCGTCAGCGTGTGCGGCGCCGCGCGCGAGTAGCGACCCTGCTCGTCGCGCTGTCGGTCTGCGCGTCACTCGCTGCGCCCGCCTACGCCGAGGGCGACGACTACCCGACCTGGGCCGAGGTCCAGGCCGCCCGGGCCACCACCGCGGCCACCCAGGAAGAGGTCACCCGTATCGATTCCCTCCTTGCCTCGTTGGAGACCCGCGCCGCCGAACTCGGCGACGCGGCGATCGTCGCCGGCGCCACCGCGGCCACGGCAGAGGGCAACCTGACGGCGGCCATCGCGCGCGCGCAGGCGCTGCAATTGAGGCTCGCCGACGCGTCGGCGCGCGCGAAGGCAGCAACCACCGAGCTCGGCCGCCTCGGCGCCCACCTCTATCGTTCGGGCGCCGGGGACCTGGTCAACCGGATGCTGCTGAATCCAGATCCGGACACCAGCCTCCTCTACCAGCTCAGCGTCACCACTCGTCTGGGCGAGACCATGCGTGGCCTGCAGGAGCGGGCACTGGCCCGGCAGAACCTGGCGAAGTCGCTCGGCGAGCAGGCCGCGGTTGCCGAGCGCGAGCGCGACCGGCTTGCCCGTGAAGCGCAGCAGAAGGCCGACGCGGCGGCAGCGGCCCAGCGGGCCGCCGATGCCGAGCTGGCCAGTCAGCGGACGGTCGCCGAGGTGCTCTACGCGCAGCTGGCCAGCCTGAGGAACTCCACCGCGGAGACCGAGCGCTCGTATCGCGCCGGCGTCGCGGCGGCCGAGGCGTTCCAGCAACAACAGGCTGCAGCAGCTGCTGCCGCCGCCGCGGCGGGCTCGAGCGGGTCCGGTGGCTCTGGCGGAGCCGGCGGCTCAGGGAACGGGCCGCCCCCGGCGGGCATGGTGGTGAACCCCGCCGCGGCCAAGTCCTACGCGGCCGGGGCGGTCGCATCGCGGGGCTGGGGCACCGAGCAGTACAACTGCCTGGTGCTGCTGTGGAACCGCGAATCCGGGTGGCGCGCCAACGCCTACAACGCGTCCAGCGGCGCCTACGGCATCCCGCAGTCCCTCCCCGGCAGCAAGATGGCCAGCGCCGGGGACGACTGGCGCACGAACGCGAACACCCAGATCGATTGGGGCCTCGGCTACATCGCGGGGCGTTACGGCAACCCGTGCGCGGCCTGGGCGCATTCCGAGCAGTTCAACTGGTACTAGGCCCGAGGCCGGATGCCCAGCCGGGGCACGTGCCGCCGGCACCCGGTGCTTAACTCCTGCTGTTTCACATGGCACGGGGTCCGGGCCGCGCGACTACGCGGATCCCGCCTCCCTCGATCACGAATTGCAGGAGTTATGCACGGGGCCGCCGGCAGACCGGCATGACCGTGGCGGGGATGCACAGCAAATTGGGAGCGCTGGCGTCGGCTGTGGAGCGTAGTGTCGGAGGAGACAGATCGAAAAAAACGCCGGAGGGATGCCTGATGGCCAGCAAGACCGTGCGCTGGATGCCCGCCCTGGTCGTTCCCGTGGTGATCGTTTCGGGGGCGCTGGTGCTCCCGCTCACCGCGAATGCCGCGTCGGACCTGCCGGACAAGACCCCCCAGGAAGTGCTCGCGCTGGTCGGCGAGAGCAGCGTGACGGCGTTGTCCGGCACCGTCGAGCAGACCTCGAAGCTCGGGCTCCCCGAACTGCCGGCCACCGACCCGTCGAACAAGCCGGGTCTCAGCTCCGGCTCCGCCATGGATGCCGCATCCCTGCTGGAACTGCTCACCGGGTCCCACCGGGCTCGGGTGTACCTGAACGGGCCCGACCAGGCGCATGTGCAGATCCTGGACCAGCTCGCCGAGCGTGACATGATCCGGAACGGGAGCGACGTCTGGCTGTGGGATTCCAGCGACAGGGCCGCCACCCACGTCACTCTCCCCGCACCCGGTCAGCGCGGCAGCGCGGAGCCACAGGACAGCCAGGCTCCAGCCGAGGCGCAGACCCCCGCCCAACTGGCGAAGCGGTTGCTCGCCGCCGTCGATCCCAGCACCACGGTGGCTGTCGGGGCCGACACCCGGGTCGCCGGCCGTGCCGCCTACACGCTCCTCCTCGACCCGCGCAGCAGCACCACGCTCGTCGACTCGGTGTCCATCGCCGTCGACGCCGAGACCGGCCTTCCCCTCAGCGTCGCCGTGAACGCACGCGGCCAGAAGGATCCCGCGTTCGAACTCGCCTTCACCGCGCTGAGCCTCGAGAAGCCGGCGGAGAGCCGATTCAGCTTCACGCCGCCGAAGGGCGCCACCGTCACCGAGCAGACCCTGCCGACCGGACCAGGGACAGGCGATGCACCGGCGGAGCACCAGGCCGGCGCACTGCCCGAGCCCACCGTGATCGGCACGGGCTGGGACGCCGTCGCGGCCCTTCCGGCCGGCAGCGTTCCACCCGAACTGACCGCTTCCCCGCTCTTCGGGCAGCTGACCGAGTCCGTGGACGGTGGCCGCCTGCTGAGCACCTCCCTCCTCACCGTGCTCATCACCGACGACGGGCGCGTGTTCGCCGGCGCGGTTCCGGTGCAGGCGCTTCGCGACGCATCCGCCGGCCGTTAACCGCCGCCGTGACCCACTTCGTCCCGATTACCGACCTGGCGATCGAGACGACGGGCCTGACCAAACGGTTCGGTGACCACGCGGCGGTCGACAGTGTCGACCTCGCCGTTCCCCGCGGCGCCGTCTACGGCTTCCTCGGCCCGAACGGTTCCGGCAAGACCACGACCATACGGATGCTGCTGGGCCTGGCCTCCGCGACGGCCGGCGATATCCGGGTACTCGGCCGCGACATGCCACGGCACGTGGCCGACGTGCTGCCCCGGGTCGGCGCGCTGGTCGAGGGACCAGCGTTCTACCCGTTCCTCAGCGGCGCCGCGAACCTGCACCGGCTCGACACCGCCAACCCGCACGCGCCGGGCGGCAGCCGCCGCTCCCGGGTGGCCGCGGCACTGGAGAGCGTCGGCCTCACCCATGCCGCCGGCAAGAAGGTGCACGCGTACTCGCTCGGCATGAAGCAACGGCTCGGCCTGGCCAATGCCCTGCTCAGCCCGCGGGAACTGCTGGTGCTCGACGAACCCACCAACGGGCTGGACCCGCAGGGCACGCGCGAAGTGCGGCACCTCATCCGTTCGCTCGCCGACCGGGGTTCGACCGTGTTCGTCTCCAGCCACCTGCTCGCCGAGATCGAACAGATCTGCACCCACGTGGCCGTGATGAGCACCGGCCGCCTGGTCGCGCAGGGAACCCTCGATCAGCTGCGTCGCTCCGGCCAGTCGCAGGTGAGGCTGCGCACAGCGGATGTCGTTGACGCACGTCGGGTGCTCACCGCGCTCGGCCTCTCGCCCGACCCGCCGAACACCGCGTTCCACGTGGGCGACCGGCCATACACGGATGACGATCTCATCACCGCGGTCCTCCGCGACGGGGGTGTGCCGCCCGAGGCGATCGTTGCCGCCCTGGTGCGTGGCAACGTGCGGGTGCGCGGGTTCGCGGTGGAGACGCCCAGCCTCGAAGACCGTTTCGTGGCGCTGACCGGCGAGGGGTTCGACGTTGCTGACTGAACCGGGCGACCGCGCGAACGAGCCGGAGCAGCCCCCGCTGACGGGCGCCCGAGCGGTGACGGGCTGGGCGCTCTTCGGCTCGGAGCTGAGCGTGCTGTATCGCCGGCGCCGCACCTGGGCGCTGCTGGCCGCCCTGGCCGCCGTGCCGATCCTGATCGCCGTGGCGGTGCGGCTCACAGCGGCGACCCGGGGCGGCCGCGGTCCGGCGTTCCTCGACCAGATCACCCAGAACGGGCTCTTCGTCGGCGTCACCGCGCTCATCCTCTCCATCCCGCTGTTCCTGCCGCTCACCATCGGCGTGGTGGCGGGCGACACGATGGCCGGCGAGGCCAGCCACGGGACGCTGCGGTACCTCCTCGTCGCTCCGGCCGGCCGCGTGCGCCTCCTCGTGGTGAAATACCTGGGCGCGGTGGTGTTCTGCATCACCGCCACCCTGTCGGTCGTCGTCGCGGGAACCCTGGTCGGGGTGCTGCTCTTCCCGATCGGCCCGGTGACGCTGCTCTCTGGCGACACCATCGATGTGCCGGAGTCGGCGCTGCGCCTGCTGTGGATCGCCGGTTACGTCACGGTCTCCCTGCTCGGCTTGTCGGCCATCGGCCTGTTCATCTCCACCCTGACCGATGTGCCGGTCGGGGCGATGGCCGCCACGATCGTGTTATCCGTCACCGCGCAGGTGCTCGGCGCGCTTCCGCAACTGGACTGGCTGCATCCGTGGCTGTTCACCAACTACTGGCTGGGTTTCGCCGACCTGCTGCGGCAGCCACCCGACTGGACCTCATTCGGCGACAACACGCTGCTGCAGCTCGGCTACATCGTGACGTTCGGGGCGCTGGCCTACGGGAGATTCCTCACCAAGGACGTGCTGTCGTGATTCGCGGCGTCAGTTCTCCGGGAGCGACGCACCGGCACGCACTTCGATGTCTTCGACCCGGGAGCGGGGCATGGCCAGGCCTGCGATGACGGTGAGCACGGCGCAGACCAGCACAGCGATGAACACGGCCCCGGCCGCCTGCGTGACAACGGATGCGTCGTGACGGCCGCCGGATGACGCGCCGGAGGCGGCGAACACCGCGTTCGCGAGAGCGCCGAAGACGGCCACTCCCACCGCACTGCCGATCGACCGGGCGAACATGTTGGTGCCGGTGACCACGCCGCGCTCATTCCAGCGAGCACTGGACTGGGCCGCGATCAGGCTCGGGGTGGCGACGAGGCCCATGCCGAGCCCCACCACGAAGCAGCTCACCGCCACCACGACCAACCGCGGCGACGACGCGAACGCCGCCAGCACAGCGGTACCGATGAGGGCGAAGACCATGCCCACCAGGACAGTGCGCTGGAAGCCGATGCGCAGGTAGAGCCGGCCGGAGAGCGACGCCGAGATCGGCCAGCCGATGGTCAGCGCCGCCAGGGCGAGGCCTGAGACCAGCGGTGAGACGCCGAGGGCGCCCTCCAGGTAGGTGGGAACGTACGAGGTGAGCCCGATCAGCATCGCACCCACCCCGAGCGAGATGAACGTGGTGGTGAGCAACAATCGCCGGGAGAACACCCAGAGCGGCAGGATCGGCTCGGCGGCGCGTCGCTCGGCGAAGACGAACGCGACCAGCAACAGGCCGCCCAGCGTGAACGCCACAATGCTCTGCGGAGACGCCCAAGCCCAGGCCTGGCCGCCCTCGAGCACCGCGAGGATCAGGGCACTCAAACCCACCGTGAGCAGGATCGCGCCGGCGTAGTCGACGGTATGGGCGCGGCGCTCGACCTTCTCCTGGAAGTGGCGCACCAGCATCCAGCCCGCAATGAGGCACAACGGGACGTTGACGAAGAAGATCCATCGCCAGGACAGGAACTCGGAGAACACCCCACCGAGCGTGGGGCCGACCACGGAGGAAACCGCCCACACGCTGGCCAGATAGCCCTGCGTCCTGGCGCGCTCGGCGACGGTGTAGATGTCACCGGCGATGGTGATCGCCATCGGCTGCACCGCCCCGGCGCCGAGGCCCTGCAGTGCTCGGAACGCGATCAGCGCCGGCATGCTCCAGGCGAAGCCGCAGAGGACCGAGCCGAGCAGGAACAGGCCGATCCCGATCAGGATCAGCGGTTTACGCCCGATCGTGTCCGCGAGTTTCGCATAGACCGGAACCGTCACCGCCTGTGCCAGCAGGTAGATGGAGAACAACCAGGGGAACTGCGAGAACCCACCGAGGTCGGCGACGATCGACGGCACCGCGGTAGCCAGGATCGTCGAGTCGATCGCGACCAGTCCGGTCGTGAGCATGAGCGCGATGAGGATCGGCCCCCGCTCGGACCTGAAACCCACCCCGCTGCCGTGCCCTGTCATCGGTCGACGGGCTCAGCGAGGTCGCGGCGCGGATTCATCCCGGTCAGCCCCGACTCCCGCGACCGACTCCAGCACGCCGAGCGCTGCCGCCACACGGGCGAGTTCATCGTCACTGCAGGTGGCGAGGATGTCCGCCATCGAGCCCGCGCGCTGCGTCCTGGCCCGCAGCACCTCGCGGGCACCGGCATCCGTCGCCTCGATGAAGAAGGCTCGCCCGTCGGCCGGGTCAGGTGACCGAGTGACGAAACCGGAGGCTTCCAGGCTGCCCACCAGGCGGGTGACGCTCGGCGCGGTGATGGACTCCACGCGGGCGAGGTCGCCCGGCCGGAGCGGACCGAGCCGCAGGATGCTGGACAGTGCGGACAGCTTGCCGTAGCTCAGTGAGTCTTCGGAGGATCGGATGCGGCGGTTGATGCGCCCGACCGCGATCGCCAGCCGCGCTGCAACATCGACCCGGGCGCGTTGCTCCGCTGCTGCGTCCGACCCGGTTCCCCGCTCTGCCATCACGTTCACCTCCGGCCGAGACGTTCCCGGTCAGGTCGAGTCTTCCACATGAGCATTGATGACCTGCACAGGTTTTACGGATGCTCCGCTCAGGTCGTCCCGGCAGGATAGCGACTGCGGTTTCGACCGGGGCTCGCCGTGCATGGAGGCAGGATGCCCGGGGTCAATCCGCCGGGGACCGTTCCGGTTCCGCTGATTTTCGACACCGACTGTCGTTGTCACCTGGCGTGACCTGTGCGGGTCGCCCCGCAGAACGGGCGAACCTTCGTGCCGACCGGCCGTCATTCCGCTTGCCCGCTTACCCATTGGAACCGATGTCCCACACCGTCATAACCCCTGCCATCCGGGGTTTCTTCACCCGGACCAAGCTGATCACCCTCATCGCAATCGGCGTCGCCGCAGTGATCCTCACCACGGTATCCGTGGGCCAGTCGAACGCCGCGCGCGCCGAGCGCGTCGCGGCGACCGCTCAATTGTCGGAGTCGACCGGGCTGCAGTCCGACCAGCTCACCGCGTACCCGGTGATCGCGAAGGCGCAGGCCGACCACAAGGCAGCGCAGACCATCGGCACCGCGAACCAGATCATCGCCGCGGTGCAGGACAAGGTGGATGCGACGCAACTCGCCTCCTCCGTCGCCTCCCTGTCGAACTACTCGACGCTCGACGCCTTCGCGGTGCGCACCCTGACCCAGCAGACCGAGGTCGCAGCCAGCCAGGTGCAGGCTGCCGCGGCGGAAGCCGACCGCGTTGCCGCCGAAGCCGCGGCAGCCGCCGCCGAGGCCCAGCGCGTCGCCAACACGCCGGACGGCGCCCGCGCCACCGCCCGGGCCATGGCCGCCGCCAAGTACGGCTGGGGGGAAGCACAGTTCTCCTGCCTGAACCAGCTCTGGAACAAGGAGTCCGGCTGGTCGTACACCGCCGGCAACGCCAGCAGCGGCGCCACCGGCATCCCGCAAGCCCTGCCCGGAAGCAAGATGGCCAGCGCCGGCGCGGACTGGGCCACCAACGCGACCACCCAGATCAGTTGGGGGCTCGACTACATCCAGCGCGGGTACGGCACCCCGTGCGCTGCCATGTCGCACTCCGCGGCGATGAACTGGTACTGACCGGCTGGCGCCCGGAGGGCGTGCGGCGGGTCCTGGTGAGCTCCGTCGCGCCGAGGGAAAGGCAACTCTGGCACCGTGGACGGGGTTCCACCTCGAGGGTATGGTGGGCCGCATACACCCGGGGAGGCGGCCGCATGGACGAGGAGCGTCTGGGTGCCCACGCCTGGGTTCCCACCGACGCCACGCTGACTGCACTTCGAGCCGCCGCCCCTGACTGCCACGGATGCGAGTTGTGGAAGGGCGCCACGCAGGTCGTGTTCTCGAGCGGTTCCGCGACGGCGCGCATCGTGCTGGTCGGCGAACAACCAGGCGACCAGGAGGACCGAGAGGGCGAGCCGTTCGTCGGCCCGGCGGGACGGGTGCTCGACGAGGCACTGGCGGCGGCCGGTATCCCTCGCGGCGACGTCTACCTCACCAACGCCGTGAAGCACTTCCGGTTCACCAGAGACAGCCACGGCAAGCGCCGGATCCACGAGAAACCGGGCGTCGTTCACATCGAGGCCTGCCATCCCTGGCTGGCAGCCGAGCTTGACCTGGTGAAGCCGAAGGTGGTGGTGTGCCTCGGTGCGACCGCTGGCCGCTCCGTGCTCGGTCGCACGGTTCGCATCGGCGCAGAGCGAGGGCGGACGCAGGATGCCCCCGCCCTCGCGTCGTCCGGGGTGCTGGTGACGACGCATCCGTCTGCCGTGCTTCGGCTGCGGGGCAAACCAGGGTACGACGAGGCGTTCGACCGGTTCGTGGCGGACCTCATCGTCGCGCGTGATGCGGCGGAGTCCTGAGCATGGCGGTCCGTGAACTGCGGGATCCGCTGCGCGCGATCCGACGTCGGCTCGCGCTGCCGGGGTGGGTTCGTCGGATGGACGACCGGGTGGCGCATGCGATCAACCACCGCACCGTGCACCCGGCGGTCGACCGCGGCTACTCCGCCCTGTCGCGGCGGGCCGACCGCGGGGTGCTGTGGCTCATGGCGGCCGGGCTGCTGGTGGTCTTCGGCCGGTTCCGGCCGGCGTTGCGGGGCCTTGCGTCACTCGCGGTCGCGAGCCTCCTGGCCAACCTGGTGGGCAAGAACGTCTTCGGCGGCGAACGCCCGCACCTCGCCCATGTCCCGGTGGCACGGCAGCTGCTGACGTCGCCGACCTCGCCATCGTTCCCGTCCGGGCACTCCGCCAGCGCAGCCGCCTTCGTGACCGGCGTCGCACTCGAGTCCCCGCGAGCCGGCGCTGTGCTCGCACCCCTCGCCGCAGCGGTCGCGTACTCGCGGATGCACACCGGGGCACACTGGTTCTCCGACGTGGTCGGGGGAGTCGCCCTCGGGGCCTTCGTCGCCACGGTGGGCAAAGCGGTGGTTCCGGCGCGCGGGGGCCAGAGCGGATCGTCGGCGTCGGCGTCGGCGCTGGCCCTGCCCGCCCGCCCGGACGGCGACGGGGTCTTCATCGTCGTCAACCGGTCGTCAGGAGCCGGGAGGGGCGAAGCCGAAGCGCTCGAGCTGCTGGCCCGCCGTCTGCCGCGAGCGCGGGTACACCGCCTCGGGCGCGGTGAAGACGCCGGCGCCGCGGTGCGCGCGGCGGTGGACGGGGAGAACCCGCCGACCGTCCTCGGCGCCTACGGGGGAGACGGCACCATCGGCGCCGTGGCGAGCCTGGCACGGCGAAACGACCTTCCCCTGCTCGTGCTGCCCGGTGGCACCTTCAACCATTTTGCGAAGACGGCGCAGATTCCGTCGGTCGACACGGGGATCGACGCCCTTCAGGCCGGCGCCGGCCGCACGGTCGATGTGGCCGAACTCGTGGTCGGCCAGGCAGAGCCGATCACGGTGCTGAACACGGCATCCGTCGGCATCTACCCGGATTTCGTGGAGGCGCGGGAGAGGCTCGAGCGCAGGGTCGGCAAACCGATCGCCGCCCTAGTCGCCGCGGTCGGCGCGGTGAGCAGGGCCGACCCGGTCACCGTGAGCATCAACGGGCGTACCGCGCGGGTGTGGTCGATCTTCGTCGGCGTCGGGCGGTATGGGGCCCCGACCGCTGTGCCGCGGGACCGGGACCGCCTCGACGACGGCGTGCTCGATGTTCGCGTTCTCCACGCCGGCCGCCGCGCCCGCACCCGGGGCGTCGTCGCCCTCGCCCTCGGACGCCACCTGCCCAAGCCGCCGGTGATTGACGCCTTCACGACGGATGCCGTCACCGTCCGGCTGCACGCCGGTCCCGGGCCCGCGACCGGCTTCGCACACGACGGGGAAGCATCCGTCGGTGCCGGCGCCAACGCCGACGCCGATACCCGGCAGGCTACCGCGCGGATCCTCCCCGGAGGGCTCCGGATCTATGCGCCGGCCGCACCGCGCTAGAACGATGCCGTCACGTCCGCTGAATGCGGTCGCCGCCGGTGAGGTACGTGTAACGCACCTTCCAAGCGCCAACGAAGGTGCGTTATACGCGCCTCGGCGGGGAGCCGGTGCGATTACGCGGCGCGGGTGGCGCCGAGCTCGGCCTGGAGCGGCCAGTCCTGCCCGTCGAGGATGAACTGGGCACTCGCCCCGGTCAGCGAATTGACCACGATCGGCGCCATCAGGTTCACCGTCGTGCCCGACTGGGACGGGTTGGCCACCACGAGGACGAGTGCGTCTTCTGGAGCGCCCAACTGCACCGCGGCGACCTGCTCATCCGAGAGCACCGGCGTGTAGTCGGGGAGGTAGACGCCGGCGTCGACGACGTAGAGACGGACGTTCTGGCTCGCGGCCGCAATCAGCGCGTACAGTCCGGGGGCGCCCTCGATGGCGTTCAGCGTGAACTCCTTCAGCGGGTCGAACCCGGGCGGGGGAGCCACGAAGCTCAGTGCGACGCTCATCGGAGGAAATCCATCAGGGTCGGCTGCAGGACTCGGGCGGTGACCGCGAGCGAGGACTGGTAAGTCACTTCCTGGGTCTTCAGGTCGAGGATGACCTGGCCGAGGTCGACGTCTTCGACGCTGGAGCGCTTGGCCTCAAGCGACCCCTTCTGCGCCAGGAGCGAGCCCTGTGCCCGCTCCACCAGGTTCTGTTGTGCGCCTACCTGCGCGTGCTGACCGGCGATCGTCTTCATCCTGTCGTCGAGTTCTGTGATGCGGGGGCCGACGTTCGGGCTCCCGGCGCGAAGGTCGGTGGCGATGTCATCGATGAGTGCGAACACCGAGCTGGTTCCGTCACCGAATACAGCCGAGCCGTCTGCGTCCACCCGCACAGTGGACCCCGAGCTGATCCGGCGCTCGACGGAGCCGCTGCCCGAACCGCTGAAGTCATACGTCGTCGCATCGAACGCGACACCCGTGTCGGCGTTCCCGGCGAATACGGTGCGCCCGAGGTAGGTGGTGTTGGCCTGCTTGAGCAGGTCATCCTTCAGCCCGTCAAGTTCACGTGCGAGGGCGTCCTTCGCGGTCTGCGAATTCGAATCGTTGGAACCCTGCACGGTCAGGTCGCGGATGCGGTTCATGATCGTGTTCGTCGCCGTGAGTGCTGAATCGATCGTGGTGAGCCATCCGTTGCCGTTGTCTGCGTTGCGGGCGTACTGGTCGACTGCGCGCTGCTCGGCACGCACCGTGAGCGACTCGGCGGTGCCGGTGGGGTTGTCGGAGGGACGACTGATCGCCTTCTGCGACATCGCCTGCTCCTGGAGCCTGGCCAGCTGTTCCATGTTCGTCTGCAGGTTGCGCTGCGCCGAGCGCATCATGGTCTGCGTGGTCATCCGGTTGATCATGGGTTACCTTCCCACCAGTCCGGTGCGATTGATCAGGGTGTCCAGCATCTCGTCGACCGCGGTCATGACGCGGGCCGCCCCCTGATAGGCGTGCTGGAACATCAGCAGGTTGACGTTCTCTTCATCGAGGTCCACAGCCGAGTTCGACAGCTGCGACGTGGTGGCGGATGTCGCGGCCAGGCCGGCCAGGTTCGCCTGCTGCAGCTCGGTCTTGGTGGCGATGCCGATGTTTGTCACGAATGACCCCCAGGCCTTGTTGGGGGAGTCCGGCGTGGTGCCGAGCTGGGCGATCCGGTCGGCCGTGGACCCATCCCGGGGGCCGGTCCCGGGTGTGCCGGTCGCGATTCCACTGGCATCGGTGGGGACAACGGTCATGGTGAGCGCGGGCCGGTCCGGGTCGACGTTGAAGAAATTCAGGCCGGTCGTGCCGGCCGGGATGCCGCCGGGCATGCCGCCCGGCGTCGCCCCGCCCTGGTGGATGGCGTTGACCTTGGTCACGAGGTCGGTTGCGAATGCGTTGTACGAAACCGCGGCTTCGGCAATCGCCCCGCCGGTGCCGGCGCCATCCGGCGCCGCAAGCACCGAGAGCGCTCCAGCGATCTCGCCACCCTCGACCGAAACCGGGGTGCCCGGGCGGTTCGCCCAGACCAGGCGCACCGGGTCAGGCGATGAAGGCGGTGTCGTCGGCATGACGCCGTCCATCCGGCTGGCACCGGCAACGCCCAACTGCTGCACCGTCGTTCCCGAAACCAGCGCATTACCGCCGACCAGCACGTCAACGGTCCCGTCGGCAAGCTGCCGCACCGATCCGCCCGTGAGGGCCGCGATCGTCGTGGTGAGCGCATTGCGCTGGTCGAGCAGCTCGTTGGCGTTGCCTCCCGCGGCGAGCGTCAACCGGATGCGCCCATTCAGATCCGCGACCTGCGCCGCCGTCTGGTTGAGCTCGCCGACCATGCTGGTGACGTTGCCGCGCACCTCGGTCCACTGGTTGTCGACCGCCTGGTAGCCCTGTGCGATCTGAGCTGCCACGTTCTTGGCTTGCCCGATCAGGAGCCCGGACTGCGCCTGTTCGCCTGCACTGTTCGAGAGGTCGCCCCACGCGGCCCAGAATTCCTGCAGCTGGGTGGAGAGGCCGTCCTTGCCCGGCTCATGCAGCGACGTTTCGATCCCACTCAGGGCGTTGGCGCGAACGGCGGTGTAGCCGGACGATCCAGCGGTGAAACGCACCTGGGCGTCGAGGTTGGCGTTGCCGAGCCTGGCGATGCCATCGACCGACACCCCCATGCCCACGCGTGCGCCTCCGCCGAACAGGCCGACGGGTGCGTTGATCGCGGACGTCGTCACACGCTGGCGTGTGTAACCGGCCGTGTTCGCGTTGGCGATATTCTGACCGACCACGTCCAGCCCGGCCCGTGCTGCCTGCAGGCCGGTGTATGCCGTGTTGAGGCCGCCGAAGGTGCTCATGGAACCGTCCTCACAAACTTCTGTCGAACAGGCGCGCGCCGGCATCGACAGCACCGGAGCTGCCGGTGGCGTCGTACGTGTTCGCATCCGCATCGAGTCCGGCGAGGGTCTCCTGGGTGGACCGGGTGGCGGCTCGGAGGAACTGTTCGTTCACATCGCGCAGTGCCTTGATCTGATTCGTCAAGGACGTCATCGCGGCCAGGTGGGCGGCGAAGATCTCACCCCAGGGGCCGCTCGGGGCGTGGGCGACGACCTCACGCAAGGTGGCATCCTCTGCGGTGTCCCATTCCCGGGCCAGGGCGGCGACCTCGACGGAACGGCCGAGACCGGCTTCGCGGACCAGGTTCATCACCTGCTCCACCTCACGGGTCGCGTGCTGCAGCCATCGGGTCTTGCCCGACATCAGGAGGAGTTGTTCCTCCTCCAGCTTGAAGATCAGTAGCTCAAGCAGCTCTCGCTCGCGCCAGAGCAACGCTGACAGTTCATTGGCGGCCACGTACAACTACCCTTCGGGATTTTGGGGGCACATCAGGGAGCATGCGCTGACCCGTTCGAAACCACTATCGGCACAGCACCCCCACGCGTTAGCTGTTTCGCCCCAATCGGGTGTCCGCAAAAGAGAGGACACCGCTAGACCCGGACTGGGGGCAGCACAACGCCTTACGTCGCCGAAATGGCCGATAACTTGTAAATCGAGGCGGAAACACGCGGTGAACAGCTCCCGAGGCGGTTCCTGGCAGGCGTCTCAAGCCCTCCAGATTGTGCATCACGCAATTACAAACCCGTGCTTACCCGGCCAATCGCACCACGTCCGTTCTCGAAGCTCCTAGAGGTCCGTAATTGAATCGCACAGATCGAAACACGCTTGTCATGGAAAACCTCCCGCTCGTGGGGTACCTGGTTTCGGAGACCTGGGCCAAGGCCCGCCACCTCTCCCGTGACGACCTGGCTTCTGCCGGTGCGCTGGCCTTGATCACCGCGGCGGATGCGTTCAAGCCCGAATTCGGGGTTCCATTCGGTGCCTTCGCCCGGCGACGCATCATCGGCGCTTTCGCCGATGAGATGCGGGCGATCGACTGGGCAACCCGATCCGCCCGCCGGCGGATCAAGGAGACGGTCGCCGTGCAGGAGACCCTCGCCGCGGCGCTGGGACGCTCCGCCTCTGTCGATGAGATCGCCTCGGCACTCGGGGTGGACCGCGAGACCGCAGCGGCCGGACTGGCCGATGCCTCCCGCACCCTCTCCACCCTCGACGACACCACAGCAGAGTTCCTGGTGGCCGACACGGCACTTCCGGAGGAGACCGTCCTCACCTCCGAGCGCCTCGCGTACCTGCGCGCCGCAGTCACCGCACTGCCCGAGAAAATGCGTTACGTGGTCGAACAGGTGTACTTCGGTGACCGTTCGGTGAAGGAACTCGCTGAAGAGCTCGGCACCACCCACTCCGCGGTGTCACAGCAGCGCGCCGAGGCGATCCGCCTGTTGCGCGACGGCTTCGGCACCCACTACCCGGATGATGACGCCGGAGCTTCCTCGTACGTTCCCGAGTCACGCGTCTCAGTGGCTAGTCGGAGCGCCTACCTCGCTCGTCTCGCCGACCAGGCGCTGGCGGGCATCGGTCGTATGGCCCGTGAGCGGTCGGCGGCAAACAGCCCAGCGGCATCCTGAACCACTCGCATCCGGTGCCGAACTCATCGGCGCCTGTTCACGCGCAATGGGGCGCCCAATCCGAAAGTAGTTGTCGACCATGCGTGCCCCCCATATTCCAGCGCTGAGGTCCACCGGCGTCGCGCCTGAACCCGTGTGCCGAAAATGTGGGCAGCGTACCCGGATTGTCCCCAACCCGTACTTCGGGGCGGGCCTGGCCGTGCACCGATACTTCAGGGTGTGCCGGCGTTGTGACTGGACCGCGATTGTGACGGAGAGGTCCGCTCCGAGCCGCCCGGCCCCGCCCGGAGCGTCGATGGCCGATGAGGCAACACCCGAGGGTGGGCCAACGCGCAGCCGGCGACGCTGGAGTTGGCGACGCGGAAAGTAGCCGGAGAAACCGTGACCCAGAAGGCCACATCTGATCGAACCTGGGGCACCCCCGGAAAGCGAAGTATGAGACCAGCAGTGAGAAGAGCCGTCACCCTGCACGGCCCGGAGTCGCCCAAGCCCAGCACGACGACGGTGTTGGTGCCGCAGAACCAGCATGGCCAGCTTCCGGCGGTTCTGGTCAACCCGATCGACAGCCGCGGACGGGTCGTCCCGGGCGTGTGGCTCGGCGAGAACACGGATCGCGCCGCTGACGGAGCGGTTTACCGGTGGGTGAAAGAGAGCGAATAGCAGGGGCACGCGAAAGATTTCACGTTGCCGGCTAACCAGGCGGGTACACCGGCCGATAGCTCTAAGTGCCAGCCCATGGATGGGTAGGCGAACCGAAACCCACATCACGGAGGAATTCACCATGGGTATGCAGATCAACACCAACATTGCGGCGAACAACTCGTACCGCAACCTCGCCAACACGCAGAACGACCTGTCGAAGTCGCTGGAGAAGCTGTCCAGTGGTCTCCGCATCAACCGCGCAGCGGATGACGCAGCGGGCCTGGCCATCTCCGAGGGCCTTCGCTCGCAGGTCGGTGGCCTCACGGTCGCCGCCCGCAACGCCCAGGACGGCATCTCGGTCATCCAGACCGCGGAAGGCGCCCTGACCGAGGTCCACTCGATCCTGCAGCGTATGCGTGACCTCGCTGTCCAGGCCGGCAACGACTCGAACAACACTGAGTCGCGCAAGGCGATCACCACCGAGGCGACCGCGCTGAACGACGAGCTCACCCGCATCAGCCAGACCACGAACTTCAACGGCATCCAGCTGCTCGACGGTTCCAAGCCGTCGTTGTCGTTCCAGGTCGGAGCCGACGGCAGCAACAGCAGCCAGATCGCTGTGAGCCTCACCGGGGCGGACGTGAAGTCAATCGCTGCGGACCTGAAGAACGGCACGCTTGCAGCCGTTGGTACGCAGTTCGACTTCACCGCGACCACCGGAGCGGCAATCGGCGCGATGGCGGACTTCTCCTTTGCTTCGGGTGTCGGAACCTCGGTTGAAAAGACCGTGACTGTCGACCTCTCGGCCGCCACCATCACCAATGGTGACGACCTCGTCGCCGCGTTGAACGCTGACAAGAACTTCTCGGACAACTTCACCGCCACGGTTGTGAAGGACACCAACGGTGTTGCCACTGGCTTCAACGTTCGTGCGAAGGATGGTTCAACAGTTGACGACGCGACGTCGACGGCTGACAACGTCGGCACCATCACGGCGGGGGCAGCCGTTCTTGGCGGCCTGGACTTCTCATCGGCAGCAGCTGCGAAGCTGTCGATCGATAAGCTCGACGCCCAGATCACCAAGATCTCGACGGCCCGCGCCGACCTCGGTGCTTCGCAGAACCGCTTCGAGAGCACCATCAAGTCGCTGAACGTGTCCAAGGAAAACCTCACCGCAGCCGAGTCCCGCATCCGCGACACGGACATGGCTGAGGAAATGGTCAAGTTCACCCGCGCCAACATCCTGTCCCAGGCCGGTACCGCCATGCTCGCGCAGGCGAACCAGTCCAACCAGGGTGTGCTGCAGCTCCTCCGCTAAACGGGGTAGCTGATCTCAACCACGCAACAGCTGGGTGAGTGACGGCTGGTGGTGATCGGCGAGGGAACTGGACCTCGCTCGCGGATCGCCACCAGCCGTTCGCCGTATCCCTGAACACCGCACACCACACACACGCTTCGAGGAGACACCAGATGGGGCTCGCAGTAGACGGACTCGTCAGCGGCCTGGACACCACAGCCCTGATCAATTCCCTCATGCAGGTGGAGGGTGTCCCGCAGACCCTCCTCAAGAACAAGGTCTCCGCGTCCCAGACTTTGATTTCGGCCCTCCAGGGGCTGAACACGAAGGTCGCCGCCCTGGCTGACCTTGCACTCAAGACGTCAAAGCCGGCAGCCCTCGACCTGTATTCGGCGAGGAGCAGTTCCGCGAGCGTCACGGTCACCGCCGCAACAGGTGCCGCCCCCGGCCAGATCGACCTGAAAGTCGACGCCCTGGCTAAATCGCAGAAATCCGTTTCCGATGCGATGGCCACCTGGCCTGACTCGCCGGCGGTGCTGACCATCGCGAGCACAGACGGAACACTGCACGAGATCACGGCAACAAGCTCGTCGCTGGACGACGTCGTCTCGGCGGTCAACACAGCAGGCGCCGGAGTAACCGCGACCAAGGTCGCCGTCGGCAGCGGAAACTACCGAATCCAGTTCGCCTCGACCGGGATCGGCGCTGATTCCGCCTTCACGGTGTACCGGGGCACCAGCGCAGAGGTCACGGCCGCCACCGCCCCGGCGATGAACCTCACCCAGATCCAGGACGCACAGGACGCATCGATCACCATCTGGGCCGGCACTCCCGCAGCGCAGACGATTACGTCGTCGTCGAACACCTTCAGCGATCTTCTGCCGGGCGTCTCGATTTCCGTTTCCGCGACGTCTGCCGACCCGGTCTCCATCAGCATCGCCCGCGACGACGCCGCGATCAGCAAGAAGGCCAGCGACCTGGTCACCGCCCTGAACGGCATCTTCTCCGAGGTCAGCTCGAAATCGACGGTGACCACGAGCACGGATGCGTCCGGAACGACGAGCACCAAGGGAGGCGTCTTCACCGGCGACAGCACGGTGCGGGACGTGAACCAGAGAGTGCTGTCCGCGGCATCGTTGCCGGTCAACGGCCGATCACCCTCCGAATTCGGGATCAGCATCTCGAAGACGGGCACCATCGACTTCGACTCCGCCAGGTTCGCGACCGCCCTGGCTGCCGACCCTGCCGCAACACAGGCAACCCTGACCGAAATCGCATCCCGCGTGGCCGCAGCAGCAGCCTCCGTGTCCGACAAGTACAGCGGCTCGCTGACGACGAAGATCACCGGACAGGAATCCGAAGTCAAGGGCCTGGGACTTCAAATCGACGATTGGGACAGACGCTTGACCACCCGCCGGAAGACGCTGGAGGCGACGTACTCGGCGCTGGAAGTGCAGCTGAGCAAACTGAACTCCCAGTCGTCCTATCTCACCTCCCAGCTCGCGGGCCTGCCGAGCGCGAGCAAGTGACGACCATGACCTTCGGCGTCCAGGCCCAGCGCTCCCAGTACAACCGCGACGCGGTGCTCTCCGCGACCCCGGTCAGGCTCCTCACCATGCTCTACGACCGGCTGCTCCTCGACTTGAACCGTGCCGCCACCGCCCAACAGGGCGAGGACTGGGCGGTCGCCACCGAGAACCTGCTGCACGCGCAGGCGATCGTCGCGGAACTCTCCTCCAGCCTCAACGTCGACGCCTGGGAGGGCGGGGAGGGCCTGCTGGCGCTCTACACCTACGTCTCCACCGCGCTGATCAGCGCCAACATCCACCGCGACATCGAGCGCACCCGGGAGAGCATCGCACTGCTTGAGCCGCTGCGGCAGACCTGGCATGAAGCGGCCGGCCAGTTGCCGTCGCAGGCGGCACCGGCCAGCAGCGGCGGAACGCTCGGCTTTGCCTGAGATGACACCAACGGATGCCGGCCGCGCCGGCTGGGTGCGCGCGCTCGACACGCTCGAGGCGGAGCTGGGGGAGATGCTGGTCTCGACCCTTCGACAGGCTCAGGGCACCGCAGGCTCGACCACCCAGGTCTCGACAAGCGGGTGGACGCCACCCGGGGGGCTCGGCCCGATCCCGGCCGACCTGGAGGCACGCGCCCGAAAGCTCCTGGCCGGGCAGCGTGAACTCATCGCCGAACTCGAGCACACCAAACGCGCCACAGCCGCCCAACTCCGGGCCCTGCGAAAGATGCCCGCGACGCGTCCGGCGGCGGCATCCGTTTATCTCGACACCAATGGGTGAAACCTCCTAACGGATCCTGAACCCCGGCCGATAGCTAGCAGTGAGCACGGATTGCTCACACCCCGGCCACGGATTGGCCACACAGTTCCCCGATCATGAAGCGGGTTAGTCGTGTTCGATTCCGTGACCGCCACAGCGCTCTCGAGCGCCCTGGACGGCTTGGCGCTGCGCCAGCGCACCATTGCCAACAACATCGCCAACGTCAACACCCCCGACTACCACGCCAAGCGCGTCGCCTTCGAAGCCGCCCTCGCCAAGTCGGTCAGCGCCGGCGACGGCCACGCCCCTGCCACGACGGCGAGCTCGCTCGAGCCGACGAACACCAACGGCAACAACGTCAACCTCGACACCGAGACGCTCTCCAACATCGATACCGTACTCCGGTACCAGTTCGCCACCCAGGCAGCGAACGGCCAGTTCTCCACCATGCGCGCGGCGCTCCGGACCAGCTGAGGACCCGCCAGATGACATTCGACGCCATCGGAATCGCCGGAACCGGCCTCACCCTGCACCGCAAATGGCTGGACGCGGTCGCCGACAACCTCGCCAATGTGAACACCGTCACCGGCACCGACGGTGAGGCCTTCCGGGCCCGATACGTGCTCGCGCAGGCCGGCGAAGGCACGAGCGGCGCCTACGTGGCGGGAGCCGCGTTCGGTGACGCAGAGGGTCGCGTCGTCTACGCACCAGACCACCCGCTCGCCGACGCCGGCGGCTACGTGCGCTACCCGGACATCGACATGGCCGAGCAGATGGGCGAGCTGATCATGGCCCAGCGCGGCTACCAGGCCAACGCCGCAGTGGTCGACCGTGCCAAGACCGCGTACGAAGCAGCACTCCAGATCGGACGTTCCTGATGACCATTCCCGCGATCGGCTCGGTGCTGGGCAGCACGGGCACCGGCTATCGCTCCGCCCTGCAGGGCGCCACCGGCCCCACCGGAACCAGCGGCACCGACGGTTCCGGCTTCGGCGCCAGCCTCTCTGGCGCCGTCGACAACCTGCAGCAGCTGCAGGCCACCTCGAACGCGCTCTCGATCCAGGCCGTCACCGGGGACCTGAACGACATCCACACCGCCACCATCGCGTCCACCCGCGCGCAGGTCACCCTCGAACTCGTCGCCGCCGTGCGTAACAAGGGCGTCGACGCGTTCAACGAGATCATGAGAATGCAGGCGTAATGCCGACCCAGGTCACGTCGGCGCTGCGGCGCTTCGGCAACACGCTGCGCGAGTTCACGATCGCCCAGCGCACCGTTGCGATCATCGGCGTCGCGGTGCTGGCGCTCGGTATCGCCGCCCTCGTCATGTGGGCGACCAAGCCGTCGTATACGCCGTTGTACTCCGGTTTGAGCGCAACGGATGCCAGTTCCATCGTCGACCAGCTCAACACCGATGGCGTGCCGTACGAACTGACCAACGGCGGCGCCACGATCATGGTGCCGCAGCAGAGCGTCTACGACGAGAGGCTGAAGGCCGCGGCCGCCGGACTGCCCTCCTCCTCCACCGGCGGGTACTCACTGCTCGACAAGATGGGCGTCACCGCCTCCGAATTCCAGCAGTCGGTCACCTACAAGCGGGCGCTCGAGGGCGAACTGGCCAACACCATCCAGGCGATGAAGGGCGTGAAGGCGGCGTCCGTGCGCCTGGCCATCCCCGAGGAGACGGTGTTCGTGTCGCAGAAGGCCGACCCGACGGCATCCGTCTTCGTCGACACCAAGAACGGTGTGACCCTCTCCAGCGACCAGGTGCAGGCGATCGTCCACCTCACCTCGGCGTCGATCGAGGGCATGGCGCCCACCGACGTCGCCGTCATCGACGCGAAGGGCATCGTGCTCTCCGCCGTGGGTGTCGGTGCCACCGGATCGGCCGACAACCAGGCCTCCGACTACGAGACCCGGGTGCGCGGTTCGGTGCAGGCCATGCTCGACAAGGTCGTCGGCCCCGGCAACGCCACCGTCGTCGTCGCCGCAGACATGAGCTTCGAATCGGCGCAGCGCACCGAGGAATCCTTCACCTCGCCGACGGATGCCCCTGCCCTCAACGAGGCGGTCAAGACGGAGTCATACACCGGCACCGGCGGCGGCGCCGCCGGGGTGCTCGGACCGGACAACATCGCCGTGCCCAACGGTGCGGGCGGCAACGGAACCTTCACCTCGGCGGACACCACCCGGAACAACGCCGTCAACAAGGTCACCGAGAACCGCACCATCCCGGCCGGGGCACTCACCCGCCAGACCGTGTCCGTTGCGCTCAACAAGGAGGTCGCCGGTGACATCAACGTGGCCGACGTCACCTCCCTGGTCTCCTCGGCGGCCGGCATCGACACCAAGCGCGGGGACGCCGTCACCGTCGAAATGGTCAGCTTCAACAGCGCCGGAGCGAAGGCGGCAGCCCAGGCCCTCGCCGAAGCCGAGCAGTCAGCCGCGGCCGACCGGATGGCCGAGATCATCCGCATCGGGATCATCGTCGCCGGGGCGCTGGTCACCTTCGTCCTGGGACTGGTCCTCTACGCCCGCCGGTCACGTCGCCAGACCCGTGAAGCCATCGAGCTCGGCGAATTGAACGAAGAGCGGATGGCGTTGGAGGGGATGACGCTTCCGATCGGCATCGAGGCACCGACCATCCCGATGCTCCTCACGCCGCCACCCGCACCGCGCGACCTCGAGCCGTCAGACGCCAACCGCCGGCGCGAGGATATCGACGCCATGGCCGCGCGCGACCCGCAGAAGACGGCGGACTTCCTCCGCGGGCTCATGGATGACAGGCAGCCGGCATGAGTGACGACGTCGCGGTCCTGACCGGCACCCAGAAGGCCGCCGTGGTGCTGATGAACATGGACCAGCAGCGCGCCGCCCAGGTCATGAAACAGTTCAGCGAGATCGAGGCCGAGGAGATCGCCGCGGAGATCGTGCGCCTGCGCCGGGTGGACCCGGCGATGGCCGAAAGCGCAATGGAGGAGTTCCACGAGCTGACCCTCAGGGGCGGCCGCAACACGCGCGGCGGCCGCGACTTCGCGGCGGGGCTGCTCGAGGCCTCCTTCGGAGCCGAGCGTGCCGCGGGCGTCATGAACCGGGTCGCCTCGTCGATGGCCGGCAAGGCGTTCGAGTTTCTCGACACCGCCGAACCGGCGCAGATCAAAACACTGCTCGACGGTGAACTGCCGCAGACGATCGCGCTGGTGCTGGCGCACCTCCGCCCCGAGCACGCGTCCGCAGTGATCGGCGCCCTGGACGACACCCTGCGCACCGACGTCGCCCAGAGCATCGCCACGATGGGAACGGCCACGCCGGAAGCGGTGCGAGTCGTCGCCGAGATCCTCAAGGTCCGAGCCGGCGCTGTCGTCTCCGCCCGGGAATCGACTGAGGTCGTCGGAGGAGTGCAGCCGCTGGTCGAGATCATCAACCGCGCCAGCGTCGCCACCGAGCGCGCCCTGCTGGAGGCCCTGGACGCGCGCGACCCCGAACTGGCCGAAGAGGTCAGGTCGCGGATGCTCACCTTCGCCGACATCGTCAAGCTCGAGAGCCGGGACGTGCAACAGGTGCTTCGCGGCATCGACGCGTCGGTGCTCGCGATCGCCATGAAGGGATCCAGCGAGTCGGTCATCGACGTCATCCGCTCGAACATGTCTGAGCGCAACCGCGAGATCCTCGACGACGAGATCAAGATCACGCCGCCCGTGCGCCTGTCGCAGGTCGAAGAGGCACGCGCACAGATCGTGCGCGCCATCCGCGACCTCGAGGCGCAGGGCAGCATCACCGTGCTGCGCGGGGATGAGGACGACTATGTCCTCTGACACCTTCATCGCCCTCGACATTCCCCGGCTCGGCACCAACAGCAGCCGGCGGATCGAAGAGCAGGCCCAGGCACGCGGGCACGCCGCCGGGTACACCGACGGCCTGCGGGCCGCACAGGCGGAACACGCGGTGCGGGTGGCGCAGTACGAGGCCGAGCGGGCGGAGGCGGCCCGGGTTGCCGCTGAGCGCGTCGACCGAGCCGTCTCGCTGCTCTCCGCTGCCGCCCGGGCACTGGAACAGCGCACCCTGCCGTTGCTGGCCGACGCCCATGGCGCGCTGGCCGCCGCGGCGGCCGACCTGGCCGAATCGATCCTGGGCGTCGAACTGGCCGACCACGAGCGCGGAGCCCGCGCCGCGGTCGACCGGGCCCTGGCCGGTGTCGACACCCGGCTGGTGCACTCTGTGCGCCTGAACCCGGACGACCTGGCGTTGCTCGATGACGTGTGGCTGCGCGGCGACGGCCTGCGGCACGATGGGTCAATCGGCGGCGTCACGTTCTCAGCCGATCCGGAACTCCAGCGCGGCGACGCGGTGACGGAGTTCGCCGACGGATACCTCGACGCCCGCATCGAAACGGCGCTCGAGCGCGCCACGATCGCTCTCCTCCGGGAGAACCCATGACGACCACGCTGACGGACCGCGCCCGGAACCCGCTCCGCTTCGCCACCGCGCGCGCGTCTGCCGCGCCGGAACGCGTCGGCATCGTCGCCTCGATCGTCGGCCTCGGCCTCGAGGTGGCGGGCCTGACGGCCGCCATCGGCGACCTGGTCACGGTGGGGGATTCCGCAACCGGCGGCGTGCAGGCGGAAGTCGTCGCGACGACGCGGGACGGCATCCGCTGCATGCCGCTCGGGCGGCTCGACGGCATCAACGCCGGCGCCGCTGCCCGCTCGACCGGCGCGCCGCTCCTGGTCCCGACCGGCACCGGCCTGTTCGGGCGGGTGCTCGACGGCCTCGGCCGCCCGATCGACGGCAAGGGGCCCCTCGAGGTCTCTGCGATGGTTCCGCTCAACCACGACACTCCCTCCGCAATGCACCGCGCGCGCATCGACACCCCGCTGCAGACCGGGGTGCGGGTGCTCGACACGCTGACGACGGTCGGCAAAGGCCAGCGGCTCGGCCTGTTCGCCGGCTCCGGCGTCGGCAAGTCGTCACTGTTGTCGATGATCGCCCGCGGGACGGATGCCCAGGTGTCGGTGATCGCGCTGGTGGGGGAGCGCGGCCGTGAGGTGCGCGAGTTCCTCGAAGACGACCTCGGACCCGAGGGCCTCGCCCGTTCGATCGTTGTGGTCTCCACCTCCGACGAGCCGGCGTTGATGCGACTCCGGGCGGCGTTCGTCGCCACCCGCATCGCGGAATCCTTCCGCGACCGGGGCGCCGACGTGATGCTGATGATGGACTCGCTCACCCGCGTCGCCATGGCGCAGCGGGAGATCGGACTGTCGGTGGGCGAACCCCCGGCCACCCGCGGCTACCCGCCGTCGACATTCTCACTGCTGGCGCAACTGCTCGAACGGGCCGGCACCGGTGAGACCGGCTCGGTGACCGGCATCTACACGGTGCTGGTGGACGGCGACGACCACAACGAGCCGATCGCAGACTCAGCCCGCTCGATCCTCGACGGCCACGTCGTGCTCGACCGGAAACTGTCGATCGTCGGACACTTTCCCTCCGTTGACGCGCTCTCCTCGATCTCCCGGGTGGCCAGCCGGGTGAACCAGGCGGAACACACCAGTATGGCCGGGGAGCTGCGACGGGTGCTCGCGGCTCGCAAGGCCGCCCAGGATCTCCTGGACGTCGGCGCGTACCAGCGCGGCACCAACCCGCTCGTCGACGCGGCTGTCGACCACGAAGGCGCGATCAACGCGTTCCTGCAACAGCGGATGGATGACCAGACCCCCCAGGGCTCGTCCTGGGCCCAACTGGGCCACCTCACCCGCACCCTGGGAGGCCACTGATGTCCCGCGCTTTCCCACTGGCCGGGCTGCTGCGCCTGCGCCACCTGCAGCAGGACCAGGCCGCCGGCGAGCTCGCCGCGGCGAACTCCCGCCTGTACGAGAACACGGTCGTGGCCGAACGCGCCAGAACCGCCCTCGGCGGGTTGCCGACCGAGGCGACCAGTGTCGAAGCGCTCTACGCGGTCGCCGCGGCTCGCGCCTCGACCCGCGGCATGTTGGCGGACCTCGACGCCCTGGGGCGCCGGCACACCATCACCGCGCAGGAGGCCCAGGCGGCGTTCGACGCCGCCCGGGCGCAGGCGCTCAGCCTGGAAAAGCTTGAAGTGCGGCACTTTGTCGAGGTCGCGACCCTGGAGCAGCATGCCGAGCAGATCGTGATCGACGAGATCGCGTCGACCTCCTGGCACCGGGAGGAGGGCACACGATGACGATGATCGAAGCGATGGGCCGGATCGGAGAGATCCAGTCGTCGTTGCTGCAGCTCTCGGGTGCGAAGTCGGCGACCGCCGCGACGGACACCTCGGCGGCGTTCGCCGCGTCGCTGGCGTCGTTCGGCGGCACCAGCGGCGCGAGCGGCACCGGGGTCCCACCCGCGACCATCGCCAACCCGGGCGCGGCCACGGGGACCGACGTGGTGGCATCCGCCCAGAAATACCTCGGCGTTCCCTACGTCTTCGGCGGCGAAGACGCCAGCGGCATGGACTGCTCCGGCCTGGTGCAGCGCGTCTACGCCGATCTCGGCATCGACGTGCCGAGGCTGGTGTCCGGCCAGATGAAGATCGGCACCGAGGTCGGCTCACTCGCGCAAGCAAAACCCGGCGACCTGATCGTCACCGGCGGGGGAGAGCACATCCTCATCTACGCCGGCAACAACAGGGTGATCCACGCGCCCTATGAGGGCCGCACGGTCTCGCTCGTCGACGCCTACATGACGGATGCCGACATCGACACGATCCGACGGGTCATCCCGCAACCGAGTGCAGCGGCGTCCGCGTCCCCCGGCGGCGGCAGCACCGACTTGATCTCCGCAGCGCTGGCATCGTTCGCGACGGGGGGTGCGAGGTGAGCATCCCGGTACTGAACCCGGCGCCGGCGAAGGTGCCGTCTGCCGCTGCCCCCGGCGGGTCCACTGTGGCCACCGGCTCCGCTCCGGCCGGCGCGTTCGCCGCCGTCCTGCAGAGTTCCCTCGACTCGAGCGTGTCGCCGGCGCCGGAAAAGACACGCGATGTCGGCCGGGACGACGCCACTCGCGGCGGAGACGGCATGGACCAGATCCTGGTGCCCGGCATCTTCACCCAGGCGACGCCGCCGGCCGGCGCCATGGCCACCGGCCCCCTCCACGTCGACGCTGGAGCGGCCGCGGGCCTCGCGGCGCCCGCGGCCGGGACATCGAGCCTCGCTGCCGCGGACACTGCGACCACGTCGGCATCCACTGCCATCCCAGCGCTCCCCGCCGCCGGCGCGCTCCCCACCCCGATGGTCACGCGTGCGGGCGACCACCCGGTCGGAGCGGCGAACCCGGCCGCGCCCCACACCGCGCATCCGGTGATTCCGGCGGAAACGACGCAGGCTCCCGCAGCCGCACCGGGCGCACCGGCCCCGGCGGACGTGAGCCCCGCGACGAACGCGGTGCCGCTTCCGGGACCGGCGTCGTCACCACTGCAGACCGGTCGTGCCACGGCCGCAGTCGCCGCAACCGGATCGCCCGCGCCAGCCGCCCCGGCCACCGCACCGCCGGTCACCGCACCGCCGGCCGGTGCCCGGTCCGCCCCCGCATCGCCGGCCGGTGCCCGGTCCGCCGACGCACCGCCAGCCGGTGCCCCGTCCGCCCCCGCCACGGCAACCGCGGGCGTCGCCCCGGCCGACCTGTTCGCGGCCACGCTGTCCGGCCGGAACGTGCCCGTCGCAGATCCCGGTGCAGCTCCCGGCGCCGCTGCCGGCCCGGCAGCGCCGGCCGGTCTCGTGGGAGCTCCGCCGCACACGCCGCCCGCACCGGTTGCACCTGCCGCGCCCGCGGCATCCGTCGCCCCGGCGCAGCCGGCGCCCCTGGCCGCGCAGGTCGCTGCCCCACTGTTTACGCTGGTCGGCGCCAAGCCGGGCGAGCATGTGCTCAGCATCAATGTCACGCCAGACAACCTCGGACCGGTCACCGTTCGCGCCCACGTCTCAGCCGACGGGGTGCGGGTCGAACTCTTCGCACCCAACGACGCCGGCCGCGACGCCTTGCGGGCGATCCTGCCGGACCTGCGACGTGACCTGGCCGGGTCCGGGCTGAACTCCAACCTCGACCTGTCGTCGCAGAACCAGGCGCCGGACCCCGAATCGGCCGGCCGCCAGACACCGGCCGGCCGTCGCGGACTCGACGGCGGCACAGCCGCGGAACAACCAACCGGACCTGCGCAGCCGCGCGGCTTCGGTTCCTCATCCACCATCGACGTACTGGCCTAGGAGAACGCATGCCGATCGACCCCATCACCGCCGGTGCGTCCGCGGGAATATACAGCTCCGCCACCACCACCGACCGGGCGCCGAAGCAGACCATGGACTCCGAGGTGTTCATGTCGCTGCTGGTCACCCAGTTGCGCAACCAGGACCCCAGCTCCCCGATGGACACGAACCAGATGATCTCACAGACCACGCAGCTGGCCATGATGGAGAAGCTCACCGAGCTGTCCAAGACCGGCACCGAGAACTTCTCCCTGCAGATGCGGATGGCCGCCGCGGCCCTCGTCGGCCAGGACGTGAGCTACGAAGGCGAAGGCGGCACCATCACCGGTGTCGCGACCGCGGTCTCCTACGCCGGCCCGGTCCCCACCGTCACCGTCGGCGGCAAAGAAGTCCCGCTCGACGTCATCTCCGGCGTCACCACCCACCCCGCTTCCCCCACAGCCAGTCTCTGACCGAAAGGCATACCAATGCTCCGCTCGCTCTACTCCGGAATCTCCGGCCTCCGCGCCCACCAGACGATGCTCGACGTGACCGGCAACAACATCGCCAACGTCAACACGACCGCGTTCAAGGCGTCGGCCACCCAGTTCCAGGACACCCTGTCGCAGATGACCCAGGGCGCCGGCGGGCCGCAGGCCGGTGCCGGCGGAACCAACCCCGCCCAGGTCGGGCTCGGCGTGCAGGTAGCCGGGATCACGACCAACTTCGCGCAGGGTTCGGCGCAGTCCACCGGCCGCTCCCGCGACATGATGATCTCCGGCGACGGGTACTTCGTCACCCAGCAGGCCGGCGAGACGCTGTACACGCGCGCCGGTGCGTTCGACTTCGACGCCCAGGGCCGCCTGGTCTCGCCGGACGGTGCGTTCGTGCAGGGTTGGAGCGCAGTCAACGGCGTGATCAACACCGGCGGGGCGACCGGCAACATCTCGTTGCCGCTGGCTGCCATCAGCCCGGCGAAGGCGACGACAACCGCCACGGTCGGTGGGAACCTGCCGTCCGATGCTGCGGCGGGCACTGTGCTGGTGCGGGATGTGAACGTCTACGACGCCAGCGGCAAGACGAGTACGATCAGTCTCACACTGACCCGCACCGCTGCCGCAGGTGAGTGGACCGTCTCCGGTGACAACGGCGCGACGACCACGGGTACGAACCTGACCTTCGACGCTGCCGGCGCGTTGACCGGCGGCGGCGCCCAGACCGTCAACGGCGTGGCCTTCGACCTGAGCGGGGTGAGTGGCTTCGCCGTCCTCAACACGGTCTCTGTGACCAGCCAGAACGGGACGGACGCCGGGACACTCAAGTCGTACACACTCGGCAAGGACGGAACCCTCGTTGGCCTGTTCAGCAACGGCGACCAGGTGGCGATCGGGCGTATCGCCCTGGCCACCTTCGTCAACCCCGGCGGACTCGAGAAGGCCGGCGGATCCAGCTACCGCGGCACCGTCAACTCCGGCGCCGCCGAGGTGGGCGAAGCGGGCACCGGCAGTCTCGGTGCGCTGAGCAGCGGACAGCTCGAGATGTCCAACGTGGACCTGTCACAGGAATTCACCAACCTGATCGTCGCCCAGCGCGGCTTCCAGGCCAACGCCCGCATCATCACCACATCCGACGAGGTACTCCAGGAACTGACCAACCTGAAGCGCTAAAGAGCATCCGCTCGTCGGTCGCCCGAGCAACGCCTGCCTAACCGCGGGCGAGGGGCGGCCGACAGTGGTGTTTAACGACTCATCGGAGTCGCCTGGGACCATGGATGGGAACAATGATCGTAGTCACGCGGCTGAACGACAGCCAATTCGCGATCAACCCAGACCTGATCGAACGTATCCACTCGAACCCCGACACCACCCTCGTCATGGTCGACGGCGCCAAATACATCGTCACCGAGTCCATGGATGAGGTGATTGAGCGGGTTGCCGCCTATCGCGCGCGGGTCATCGCCCTCGCCTATGAGCCACAACCCACCACCCAGCGGGGGGCGCGCCAGCTCGGGCTGGTCCCGCTGTACGAGGAGGACCCCCAACTCGGTGACGCCGGAGAACCCCTGCCGCTCCACCCGCGGAGGAAATAGTGGATCCGGCAACCCTGATCGGAATCGTGCTCGCCTTCGGGGCACTGTTCGCGATGATCACGCTCGAAGGCTCCCACATCACGGCCATCCTTCTCCCGGCGCCGATGATCCTGGTCTTCGGCGCCACGATCGCCGTCGGCATCGCCGGCGGCACCCTGCGTGACTTCTTGACCGCGATGAAGGCGCTCCCGGGTGCGTTCCGCGGAAAGATCACCGCACCGCAGGCGGTCATCGACCAGGTGGTCTCGCTGGCGGAGACGGCCAGGAGCAAAGGGCTCCTCGCCCTGGAGCAGGAAGCGGACACCATCGACGACCCGTTCCTGCGCGGGGCCCTGCAGAACATCGCAGACGGCACCGACGGCGACGAGCTGCGGATCATGCTCGAAGACGAGATCGCCACCAAAGCCAAGTCCGACCGTGCCGCGGCGAAGTTCTTCATGGCGCTGGGCGGGTACGCACCAACGGTCGGCATCGTCGGAACGGTGGTGTCGCTCACCCACGTGCTCGAGAACCTGTCCTCGCCAGACACGCTCGGTCCGATGATCGCCACCGCCTTCGTCGCGACGTTGTGGGGGCTGCTCTCGGCCAACTTCCTCTGGCTGCCGATCGGGACCCGCCTGAAGCGGCTCGCCGACCTCGAGGTCGACCGGATGACCCTGCAGATGGAAGGCGCCCTCGCCGTGCAGGCCGGGAGCCAACCGCGCCTGCTCGGCGAGCGACTGCGTGCCATGGTCCCGGCCGAGGCGCTGAAAAAGGCGGCATGAGCGCCCGGCCGCGCCGGCGGAAGCTCGGCGAATCAGAGGACGAACACCCGGACGAGCGGTGGATGGCCTCGTACATGGACATGGTCACCGTGCTGATGTGCATGTTCATCGTGCTCTTCGCCATGTCCACCGTCGACGAGAACAAGTTCAAGGCGCTGGCGAACTCGCTGGCCACGGGATTCGGCAGCACCGATGTGAACAAGATCGACACCGCGGGTGTGGTGGTGCGACCGGACCTGGTCGATCCGTTGGCCGCCGGTTTCGCCGCCGTCGACACGCGAACGGATGTCGAGGTCGCGCGAGCGGAGATCGACGACCTCACCGCGCTGCGGGAGCACATCCGCTCCAATCTGCAGCAGAACGGGGTGGAGAACCTCGTCCAGTTCAAGATCGACCAGCGCGGGCTCACCATCGGCCTGATCGGGTCAGAGACGTTCTTCCAGCCGGACCGCGCCGACCTCAGTCCGCAGGCCATCGTGGTGCTCGACTCCATGGCGCCGCTCCTCGCACCCGATGCCCGTGACATCTCGGTCGAGGGACACGCGGACAAGCACGGCCGCACGGTCAACTTCCCGACCGACTGGGAGCTCTCGTCCGGGCGCGCGACGCAGGTGCTCCGCCGGCTGGTGGAGCAGGGCGGGGTGCCGCAGGAGCACGTCGGCGCCGTCGGCTACGGTGCCGCCCGGCCGGCGGCCACCGGCGACGCGCTGGAGGACATGGCGCAGAATCGCCGCGTCGATGTGGTCGTCCTGTCGAAGCTTCCCGACTCGGTGCGCGCGCTGATACCCGGGCTGCTTGAGTCGCTCAACGCTCCCGGCGCACCCCCGGCATCGGTACCAGCCGCGACGACGCCCGAGGTCGCAGCACCGAAACCCGCCGCACCGAAACCAGCCGCACCGGGGCCCGCGGGCGGCCGCTAGTCCTGAGGCACGGATAAAACACGCGAATCCGGTCGTGCGCGCACCTAACCACGGGGCACGTGCGGCCGATAGTGCCCGTTGTGACGGTCCAGGAACAAACGGTGAGTGGCGTGCCCGCGCGCGGAAACAAGACGGTCGAGACATACGACTTCCGGCGCCCGACCACCCTCGCCCKCGAGCACACCCGCGTGCTCGAGCTCGCCTTCGAAACGTTCGCGCGGCAGTGGGGAACCCAGCTCACCGCCAAGGTGAGGGTCGTCTCACAGGTGAGCTGCGAAGAAGTCACCATGTGCACGTACGACGAGTACGCGGCATCGCTTCCCTCAACGACCGCAATGGTGCTCTGCGCTGTCGAGAAGATCCCCGCCAAGGCCGTCATCCAGTTCTCAACCTCGGCGGCGCTGTCGTGGGTCGGCCACATGCTCGGCGGAAACGGCAGCCAGGTCGACTCGGAGCGCAAGTTCACCCAGATCGAGCAGGCGCTGGTGCGCCGGCTGATGGACGACGCGCTCGAGGACCTCCGGTACTCACTCGGGACAGTGCTGATCAACCGGATCGCGGTCGACGGAATCCAATACAACTCGCAGTTCGCGCAGGCCGCGGCCACGAGTGACCTCATGATCGTGGCCACCTTCGAGATCCGCGTCGGCGACCGCTCCTCGCAGGCCACCGTTGCCCTCCCCGCGGAGGCGCTGCTTCCGCAACTGGGGGAGGCGAACCCCACCAGCACGACGGCGAACGCGCGGGAGCTGATCCACGCCCAGATGGCGTGGGTGCCGGTCGAGGTCGCCCTGCGGCTGACCCCGGCCCGCGTGCTCCCCAGCCGCATCCTGGGGCTCGCGGTCGGTGACATCCTGGCCATCCCGCACCCGGAGCACCGCCCGTTCGATGTCGCGGTCGGCGGCGAGCCGATGGCCCGCGCCGCGCTCGGTGCCAACGGCTCCCGCCTGGCCTGCGTCATCACGTCGAACGACCCGCCGAGCACCGAACTCGCCCAGCGTGACCGCCGCAAAACCGACCGCGCGCAGACGGGCGGAAGCTCCGACCGACGCGCAGAACGAAGAACAGACATCGTCCTTCCCAGAACCCCGGAGACCTTCCAATGAGCGCCACCCAGACCCTCCAGAATGCTGCCGTCGACGCCCTGGTCGCCCTCCTGCCCACCGCCACCCAGTTGCAGGCGCGGCAGTCGTCCGGTGCCGCGGCAGGCCGTGTGCCGCAGGCGACCATCGCCTCGTTCGTGGGAGCGACATCCGCTGACCTGGCGGTCGTGGTGACGGATACGGACGCCCTGCGCGCCGCCGCCGGCACCGACTCGCCGCTCGTCTCCGCGGGCGACGTCCTCCGTCCCGCACTCGAGGGCGCGGCCCGGGTCCTCGGCACGGGAGTGCTCGGCGAGGCCGTTGTGGATGATGCGTCGGCCTTGTTCGCCGACCCCGACACCGTCGTCTTCGAGCTCACCGACAACGGCCTGGCCGCCGGCTGGTTCGCCATCCGAGTCAGGGCGAACGGCATGGCAGACAGCAACCGCTTCACCCACGACTCGGTGGTCGGCAAGCTGGGCCGCATCAACAACGTCGAGATGGCGCTCACCGTTGAGATCGGGCGCACCCGGATGTCGGTGCGCGACGTGCTGGCGCTCGAGCCCGGCGCCGTGATCGAGCTGGACCGCTCGGCCGGCGCGCCCGCCGACGTGCTGCTGAACGGACGGCTCATCGCCCACGGCGAGATCGTCGTCGTCGACCAGGACTACGCCGTTCGCATCACCCGCATCCTCGATGTCGCAGAGGGCCTCTCGTAAAGTGGACACCTTCCTCGTCGCGGTGCGCGTCGCACTGTCCCTCGCCGTCGTGCTGGGACTGCTGTGGTACGTGCAACGTCGAGTGACCCGCGGCTCCACCGCGAAACGCAACGCCAGCCTGGTCACCGTCGTCGGCCGGCAGGGGATCGGCCAGAAGGCATCCGTTGTGGTCGTCGACGTCGAGGGCACCCGGTTCGTGCTCGGCGTCACCGAGCAGTCGGTGAACGTGCTGCACAGCGCTGCCGGCCCTGGCGAGGCCGCGGTGGCCGTGTCTCGACAGGCTCGACGACCGGTGGTCGAGCTTGTCGAGACCTCGATCACCGACAGCGGTGCCGCGTTCGCGCGCACGCTGACGGATGCCGCGGCCCACGATCCGCTGGACCCCCAGCTTGACCCGGTGCTGGCTTTCCGTCCGCGCCGCGACCGCACCAAGCCCGGCAAGCTGGGCGGCTCGATCCTGTCACCGGCAACCTGGCAGCAGACAGCGGCCGTGCTCCGGCAGGGCCGGTGAACACCGCCGCGCTCGGTCACGAAGCACGGCGCACGCGGTCAGTGCGCATCGTCGTCCTCATCCTGCTGGGCCTGGCCATGATCCTGGCGGTGCTCATGCTCAGCGCCCACGCCGGGCACGCGGCCCCGGTCGACCCGACGCCGCCCACAGGCCCGGCCACGCCAACGGATGCCGGTGACGGACTCACCGTGGAGATCAACGGCCCGAACGGGGCGCCGTCATCGGCCATCGTCACCCTGGTCGGCATCACACTGCTCTCGGTCGCGCCGGCACTGCTGCTGATGATGACGTCGTTCACCAAGATCTTCGTCGTGCTGGCCATGACCCGGAACGCCCTGGCGCTCCCGTCGATCCCGCCGAACCAGGTGCTCGCCGGCCTGGCCCTGTTCCTGTCGCTGTTCATCATGGCGCCGGTGATCGCCGACATCAACACGCTCGCCGTGCAGCCGTACCTGAACGGGCAGACGGACTTCACCGAGGCGGTCAACGCCGGCTCGGAACCGCTACGGGTGTTCATGCTCGCGCACACCCGCGAGGAAGACCTCGCCCTGATGACCCGGGCCGCCGACCAGCCCAACCCTGACTCGGCCGATGCGGTCCCGATCCTCACCCTGATCCCGGCGTTCATGATCTCGGAGCTGCGGGCGGCGTTCATCATCGGCTTCGTGATCTTCGTTCCGTTCCTCGTGATCGACCTCGTCGTATCCGCTGCCCTGATGTCGATGGGCATGATGATGCTGCCGCCGGTGATGATCTCGCTGCCGTTCAAGATCCTGTTGTTCGTGCTGGTCGACGGCTGGGGCCTCATCATCACGTCGCTGATCAGCAGCTACCAGGGCGGTGGCTGATGGACACCAACGCCGTCCTGGACATCGCAATGCAGGGCCTCATCATTGCCGCGAAGCTCGCGGCGCCGGTGCTGATCACCGCCCTGGTGGTGGGTTTCGCCGTCTCGCTGCTGCAGTCGATCACCCAGATCCAGGAGGTGACGCTGTCGTTCGTGCCCAAGGCCGTCGCCGTGGGCCTGGCGCTGCTGGTTGCCGGGCACTGGATGATCTCCGAGATGGTGTCGTTCACGCACCAGATGTTCGACAAGATCCCGTCGCTGCTCGGGGGTGGGTGATGAACCTGACCCTCGACTTCGAGTGGATCGAAGCGGTCATGCTGGCTGCCGTGCGCATCACCGCGTTCATCGTGATCGCGCCGCCGTTCTCGTACAACGCGTTCCCGTTGCGGATCAAGGGGATGCTCGGCATCGGTCTCGCCTTCGCGGTGGCCCCGCGCGTCACCGACGGGTACGTCTCGCCGGACACCGCCGGGTTCATCACCGCGCTGGTGCTTGAAATCGTCGTCGGGGCGGCGCTCGGCTTCCTGGTGATGGTGGTGTTCTCCGCCGTGCAGTCCGCCGGCAACCTGATCGACATGTTCGGCGGATTCCAGATGGCGCAGGCCTTCGACCCGCAGTCGATGGTCAACGGCGCCCAGTTCACCCGGCTGTTCCAGATGACCGCGCTGGCGCTTTTGTTCGCCTCCGGCGGCTACCAGCTGATCATCGGCGGGCTGGCTCGCAGTTTCACCGCCCTGCCGCTCGGCGGCGGGCTGGACCTCGCTGTCACAGCCCAGGCCCTGGTCGGCGCGACCACCCAGATGTTCCTCGCCGCGGTGCAGATCGCCGGCCCGCTCGCGGTGGTGCTGTTCCTCGCGGATGCCGGGCTCGGCCTCCTCACCCGCGTCGCGCCCGCGCTCAACGCGTTCGCTCTCGGCTTCCCGCTCAAGATCCTGATCACCCTGACACTCGGCGGTCTCATCCTCGCCGCCCTTCCGGGCATCGTGTCCTCACTCACCGGCCAATCCGTTGCCGCCCTCATGGGGGTGAAGTAGATGTCAGACGTCGGCGAACGCACCGAACAAGCCACCGAGAAACGGATGAAGGAGGTCCACTCCAAGGGCCAGCTCGCCAAGTCGCAGGACCTGACCGCCTGGCTCGGCATCGGCGCCGCGGCGGCGATGCTGCCGGTCACCATCGAAGCCGGCGCCCGGGCCGGCACCGAGCAGGTGTTCAGCATCGCGAAAATCGCCGCGAACCCGCAACCGGCACTCGCCCTGCAGGAGCTCGGCGACGGGCTGGCCTCGGTGGCGGGCACGATCGCGCCGATGTTCATCGTGGTCGTCGTTGTCGTGCTCATCGGCGCGGTGGCGCAGGGCGGCGTGCACCTGAAAAAGCCCGCCGGCAAGTACGAACAGTTCAACCTGATCAGCGGCGTGAAGCGCACCTTCGGCACCCAGGCACTCTGGCAGGGGGTCAAGGCGTTGCTGAAGACCGCGGTGGTCGGCCTGGTGCTCACGATGGTGATCCAGGGCCTCACCCCGGTGCTGATGACAGCCGGGGGACTCCCGGTCTCAGAGCTGCTCGGGGCGGCCGGTGCCGGATCCTCGTCGCTGCTGCAGTCCGCGGTGATCGCCGGCCTGGTCCTCGCCGTCGCCGACATCTTCGTCATCATGCGCCGCAACCGCAAGAAGACCCGGATGACCAAGAAAGAAGTGCGGGACGAGAACAAGAACTCCGACGGCGACCCGCTGATCAAGTCGCAGCGCCGCTCCCGGCAGCTGGCGATGAGCAGGAACCGGATGATCGCATCCGTCGCGACCGCCGACGTGGTGTTGGTGAACCCGACCCACTTCGCCGTCGCGCTCAAGTACGAACCGGGCAAGTCGGCGCCGCGGGTGGTGGCCAAGGGCGCCGGCACCATCGCCGCGCGCATCCGTGAGCAGGCCGAGACCGACCAGGTGCCCGTCGTGCGGGACATCCCGCTGGCCCGTGCGCTGCACGCGGCCTGCGAGATCGGGCAGGAGATCCCGGTGGAGCTCTACAACGCCGTCGCGCAGGTGCTCGCGTTCGTGATGGCGCTCCGAAGCCGGGGAGCAGCGACCGGCACCCACGCCATGACGCAGTCACCGATATCCGCCCCCACACTCGCCACAGCATCAGGAGGTCGCTGACGTGAACCGAAATCTCGCCAAACTCGCCGTTCCGGTGGGCGTGGTCGGCATCATCCTGCTGCTGGTCGTGCCGGTCCCCGCGGTGCTGCTCGACGTGCTGATCATCATCAACATCCTGCTCGCGCTGGTGATCCTGCTCACCACGATGTTCGTGAAGAAGCCGCTGGACTTCTCCGTGTTCCCGTCGCTGCTCCTGGTCGCGACGCTGTTCCGGCTCGGCCTGAATGTCGCCTCCACCCGGCTGGTGCTGGGAGACGGCTACGCCGGCCAGGTGATCGCCGCGTTCGGGCACGTCGCGGTCGGCGGGTCGATGATCATCGGTGCCGTGATCTTCCTGATTCTTGTCGTCATCCAGTTCGTGGTCGTGACCAAGGGTGCCGAGCGAGTCGCCGAGGTGGGTGCGCGGTTCACCCTCGACGCCATGCCGGGCAAGCAGATGGCGATCGACGCCGACCTCAACGCCGGACTGATCACCGACGTGCAGGCCCGGGAACGCCGCGCCGAGGTGTCGGCCGAGGCGGACTTCTACGGCGCCATGGACGGTGCCTCCAAATTCGTCAAGGGTGACGCCATCGCGGGCCTGGTGATCATCATCATCAACATCGTCGGCGGCATCGCGATCGGCATGCTCCAGCGCGGCCTGTCGATCGGCGAGGCACTCGACACGTACGCGCTGCTCACCATCGGCGACGGACTGGTCACGCAGATCCCGGCGCTGTTGATGGCCGTCTCAACCGGCATGATCGTCACCCGCTCGAACGCCGAGTCCGATATCGGCTCCACCGCAGCCCAGCAGCTCACCCAGTCGCGGAACGCGCTGATGATCGCCGGCGCCGCGGCCATCCTGATGGCACTGATCCCGGGCATGCCGGTGATCCCGTTCCTCATCGTCGGGGCCGGGCTGATTGTGATCGCCCAGCGGGTCAAGGCACGGGCGACGTCCGAGCAGGCCGGGCGCGACAGCGCCGCCGCGGCAGCGAACGCACCGACGACCGACACCACCGACGACCTCATCGAGCAGATGCGGGTGCACGCCCTGGAGATCCAGCTCGCCCCCGACCTCGTCGACCTGGTCTCCGGGGCCTCAGACGACCTGCTCGGACGGGTGAGGGCCCTCCGCCGGAAGATCGCGATGGACCTCGGCATGGTCGTGCCGCCGGTGCGCACGAGAGACAGTGTGGACCTGCCGATGTCGACCTACGTGATCCGGATCGCCGGCGTCGAAGCCGGGCGTGGGGTCGCCCCGGTCGGCAAGGTGCTCGCCCTCGGCGACGCCCTCGACGGGCTGCCCGGCACGGCAACCGTGGAGCCGGTGTTCGGCCTGGCCGGAAAGTGGGTGCCGGCCGAGATGCGGCACAGCGCCGAAATGACCGGCGCCACCGTGATCGACCGGGTGTCGGTGCTGGTCACCCACCTCTCGTCGATCATCACCCACAATGCAGCCCGGCTGCTCACGCGTGAAGACGTGCGGGTGCTGACGGACGGCGTGAAGCAGGTCAACCCGTCCGCGGTAGACGAGCTGATCCCGGGCCTCCTGTCACTGGCCGAGGTGCAACGGGTGTTGCAGGGGCTGCTCGTCGAGCAGATTCCGATCAACGACCTGGCCCGCATCTACGAGTCCCTGTCGCTGCGGGCCAAGGTGTCGACCGACCCGGAGGGGCTCATCGAGGCGGCACGGCAGGCGCTCGGGCCGGCGCTCACCGCCCAGTACCTCGACGGCAATCTGCTGCGCGTGATCATGATCGACCCCGTGCTCGAGCAGTCGATGCTCGAGGGGATGCGGCCGTCGGAGCAGGGCACCCAGATCCTGCTCGACCCGGCCCGCATCGAGGCGGTCCTCGGCTCACTCCGCGAATCGGTCGCGAACGTCGAACGAAACGGGCTCACCGCGGTGCTGGTGTGCGCGCCCGCGCTGCGCCCCGCCATCCGTCGGCTGGTGTCGGCGCAGAGCAATGGGCTGCCAGTCTTGTCGTACCAGGAAGTCACGTCCGCCAACGTGAGCATCGAGACCGTGGGGGTGGTCCGTGGAGCCGAAGCGATTCCAGCTTGAGGGGCACAGCATGGCAGAGCTGCAGGCGCAGGTGATCGCTGAACACGGGCCCGGCGCCCGCATCATCGCCGCCGACAAGGTCACCGTCGGCGGCATCCGTGGGTTCTTCGCGCGCCAGCACTTCGAGGTGACGGTCGAAGTACGGTCAACGGATGCCTCCGCCGGCGACACCCGGCGCGGTCGTCGCGCACACGCCCGGCTCGACACCCAGGCCAGGCTCGGCATCGCCGCCCTGCTCGACGACGCCGAGGAGGCGGAAGCGCGGGTCAACGGCCAGGCGTTCCCGGGTCCGGGTTCCGTTTCCGCCGGTTCCGGTTCTGGTTCTTCGGTTCCCGGGTCGGCCGGTTTCTCCACCGGCCTGTCGACGGACTCCGGCGACTTCGCCGCACTGATGGACGACCTCACCTTCAACACGACGCCGGCGTTGCCGATGGCACCGAGCCACGCCGTCGCCGGTCCGCGCGAACTCGCCGCTCCCCGGCCGCTCAGCGGGGCCGGTGACCTGGTCATCATCATCGGCCTGCACGACGACGCCCTGACCGTCGCGGAGTCCATGGCCGGCGGGGGCACCCGCCTCTCCGGGGCACCCGGCGATGTCGCACTGGCTGGAGCCTTGGCGCCGGGCTACGACCCGGCGTGGGACCGCCGCCGTGCCATCGGCGCCCGGGCCAGGGGAGTCGAGCGCAGCCAGGCCCTTTTCATCGCGTTCGGGCTCGGGTCGGGTGCCGCCCGCGGCAGCGGCCGCCGGGCGCTCTCCGGCGCCGGCAGCACCCGGGCGGAGAGCGGTGGGCGAGCCATCGACGACGGTGGCCGCCGCGATCTCGCCGCCTGCGCCGAGGCCGTGCGCGCGATCGGCGCCGACCAGGTCTGGGTGGCGGTGGACGCGGGCCGCAAGCCGGACGACACCGCACGCTGGATCCACGCCCTCGCCGATGAGCTGCTGATCGACGCGGTGGCCGTCGTCGGGAGCGAGGCCACGTCGTCGCCGGAGACGGTCTACGCGCTGGCGCTTCCGGTGGGCTGGATCGACGGCGACCTGCCGCCTGCCGGGCGCCGCGCCGCCGGTGTGACGAACTCGCAAGCTAGGCTGGGCTGATGCTGGTTCTTACGCGGAAACCGGGGGAAAAGATCCTCCTCGGTGACGACATCGTCATCACCGTCCTCGACGCGCGCGGGGACAGCATCCGGATCGGGATCGATGCGCCGAAGGGCGTCAAGATCCAGCGCGACGAAGTCGTTCGTGCGGTCACCGAGGCGAATCTCGCCGCGGCCCAGCCGAATGCCGACGCTGAAGAGCTCCTCAAGTCCAGCCTGGGCTTCGCGCCTGCGGAGTCGCCCGAGGGCTGATCCACAGCCTGCGCCTCTCCGGTGGGGCGCGGATAAGACACCGTCAATCGCGCAACGACGGTGCGTTATACGCACTTCAGCGAGATCGAGATCTACATTGCGATCCGAACGCGGCGCTGGAACCGAACACGGAGCTGGAACTCAGTCCCCGAGCGAACGCTCCAGGAATTCCAGGGCCCGCGTCCACGCGTCGGCGGCGGCCGGGGCGTTGTAGGTGAACGGACTGGCGTCGTTGAAGAACGCGTGGCCGGCGCCGTCATAGACCTTCGTCGTGAAATCGACGCCGGCATCCGCCATGGCCGCTGTCAGGTCAGGGAGGGAGGCCATCAGGCGCTCATCCTTCGCACCGTAGACTGCGAGAACCGCTGCGCTGATGGCGCCCAGCTCATCGCGTTCCGGCGGCGAACCGTAGAATGGAACCGCTGCGCGGACCCGCGGGTCGGCGGCGGCGAGGGCAAAGGCGTAACTTCCGCCGAAGCAGAAGCCGATCACCCCGAGGCGGCCGTTCACATGCGGCTGGCCGACCAGGTAGTCGACGCATTTCTTCAGGGCGTCGACGGCGAAGACCGAGTACTCGGGCGCCTGCAGCGGCGCCATCTTCTCGCGCAGCCGTGGCTGGGCGGCGCTGCGCTCCTCCGGGTCGGTGCTGAACATGACGCGCTGGAGTTCCTCGCCGATATGGGCGTCGACGCCGACCGAGCTGAACAGATCAGGCGCCAGTACCAGGTATCCCTCCGCGGCGAACCGGTCGGCGACGTCGGTGATGTGGTCGACGAGCCCCCAGATCTCGTGGATCACGATCAACGCGCCGCGGGGCACCCCGGCGGGTTCGCTCAGGTAGCCGGTGAATCCGTCAAGATCGATGCTTCGTCCCATGGCGCCACGTTAGCACCGGCTCCCACACCGCCCCGCGACCTCGACAGCCTCGGCCAACGGGCATAGCGTTGGCTCCACGATGGACTGGTTCAGCGCCGGGGACTACGAACTCGCGCGGCAGGTCCTGCAGCGCGGCATCGCAGCCTGCTACCTCGTCGCCTTCATCTCCGCGATCAACCAGTTCCCGGTCCTGCTCGGCGAACACGGCCTGCTGCCGACGCCGCGGTTCGTCTCCCGGATCTCCTTCCGCCAGTCTCCGAGCCTGTTCCACTGGCGCTACTCGGACCGGATGCTGCGGGCGCTGGCCGGCGCCGGTGCCGTGCTCTCGGCGTCCGTCATCGCCGGACTGCCGCAACTGGCGCCGCCATGGCTGCCGGTGCTGGTGTTCCTCGTGGTCTGGGCGGCCTACCTGTCCATCGTGAACGTCGGGCAGACCTTCTATTCGTTCGGCTGGGAGAGCCTGCTCTGCGAGGCCGGCTTCGTCGTTGCGTTCCTGGGTTCGAGTGAGGTGGCTCCGCCGGTGACGGTGATTGTCTTCATCCGCTGGCTGGTGTTCAGGTTGGAGTTCGGTGCGGGCATGATCAAGATGCGCGGCGGCAGCGAATGGCGCGACCTCACGGCGCTGTACTATCACCACGAGACCCAGCCGATGCCGAACCCGGTGAGCTGGTTCGTGCACCACCTGCCGAAATGGTTCCACCGTGGTGAGGTCATCGGCAGCCACTTCGCTCAACTCGTGGTGCCGTTCTTCCTGTTCGCGCCGCAACCGGTCGCATCCGTTGCCGCCCTCGTCATCATCCTCACCCAGCTGTGGCTGGTGTTCACCGGCAACTTCGCCTGGCTGAACTGGATCACCGTGGTCCTCGCGTTCGCGGGGATCGACGATTCTGCCTTCCGGCTGGTGTTCCCGGCGGTCACGGTGCGGAGCCACACCGGCCAGGCGGTGCCCGATGCGCCGACCTGGTTCGTCGTCGTGGTGGTGGCGGTCACGGCGTTCCTGCTCGTGCTCAGCTACCGGCCGCTGCGGAACCTGTTCTCCCGCCACCAGTTGATGAACGCCAGCTTCAACCGCTATCACCTGGTCAATGCGTACGGCGCGTTCGGAACGGTGACCAGGGAACGGTTCGAAGTCATCGTGGAAGGCAGCGCCGCCGACCGTCCCACCGAGGCCGACTGGATCGCCTACGAGTTCCGCGGCAAACCCGGTGACCCGTCCCGGATGCCGCCGCAGGTTGCGCCGTACCACCTGCGCCTCGACTGGCTGATGTGGTTCCTGGCGCTCGGCACTCCCGACGCCCGATGGTTCGAGGTGCTCATTATCCGGCTGCTCGAGGGTGACAGGCCCACGCTCCGGATGCTGCGGGTGAACCCGTTCGAGACGGCACCGCCCCGCTGGATCCGGGCGCGGGTCTTCCTCTACCGGTTCTCGACCGCCCAGGAGCGCCGCCGGGCCCACGTCTGGTGGGTGCGGACGGAGATCGCGCAGATCGTGCGACCGGTGTCGCTGGGAGGACTGAGGCGGCGCTGAACGCGCACCTTGCGCGGTCGGGGTTCGGGCGTAGCGTGAGCATCGTCACGGCCACCACCCCATCAGGAAGGCAGACTTGTGCGAGCACTCACCTGGCAAGGCAAGCGATCGGTATCCGTCGAGACGGTTCCCGACCCGACCATCCTCGAACCGACGGATGCGATCATCAAGGTCACCTCGACCGCGATCTGCGGGTCAGACCTCCACCTCTACGAAGTGCTCGCGCCCTTCCTCGACAAGGGGGACATCCTCGGCCATGAGACCATGGGCGTGGTCCAGGAGGTGGGCGCCGGGGTCACGACTCTCGCCCCCGGCGACCGCGTGGTGATCCCCTTCAACATCGCCTGCGGCCACTGCTTCATGTGCCGGCAGGGCCTGCAGTCGCAGTGTGAGACCACCCAGGTGCGGGAGCAGGACAGCGGGGCAGCACTGTTCGGCTTCTCCAAGCTGTACGGGCAGGTTCCGGGCGGCCAGGCCGAGTACCTCCGGGTGCCCCTGGCCGACTACAACAGCATCCCCGTTGGCATGGAGCACCCCGACGAGCGATATCTGTTCCTCAGTGACATCCTGCCCACGGCGTGGCAGGGCGTGAAGTACGCCGACGTCCCCGCCGAAGGCACCCTGGTGGTCTTCGGTCTCGGTCCGGTCGGGCAGTTCGCCAGCCGGATCGCCCGGCATCTCGGCTACCAGGTGCTGGCCGTTGACCCGGTACCCGAGCGTCGGGAGATGGCTGCACGCCACGGCATCCGGGTCTTCGACTGGTACGACGAGGTGGTCGCTGAACTGCGCGACGAGACCGACGGGCGCGGCCCGGACTCGGTGATCGACGCAGTGGGGATGGAGGCGCACGGTTCGCCGGTCGCCGCCTTCGCACAGGCGGCCGTCGGCGTGCTGCCGGACGCCCTGGCCCGGAAAGCGATGAAGACGGCCGGCGTGGACCGGATGGCTGCTCTTTCCGCGGCGCTGGACGTGGTGCGTCGCGGCGGAACGGTGTCGATCAGCGGTGTGTACGGCGGCGAGAGCGATCCGCTGCCGATGATGTCGATGTTCGACAAGCAGGTGGCGATGAGGATGGGGCAGTGCAATGTCAAGCACTGGATCGAGGACCTCCGGCCCCTTGTCGACGACCCGGCCGACCCGCTGGGCATCGACGACCTGGTCACCCACCGGGTGTCCCTCGAGGAAGCGCCGCGCATGTACGACCTGTTCCAGAAGAAGGAGGACGGCTGCATCAAGGTCGTGATGAAGCCGGAGCTCGTGCACTGAACTCACAGGCTCAGTGCCCGCGCAACTTCTCGATGTCCCGGCGTTCCCGCTTGGTCGGGCGCCCGGCGCCGCGGTCGCGGGCAGGCGTGAGCGCCATCTCCTCGCGCGGCGGCGGGGGAGGAGTCTTATCGACGTAGCACTCGACGGCCACCGTTGCGCCCACCCGCTTCACGACGACGCGCGACACGATCAGGATGCGGTCGAAGCCGGCGCTGCGCACCCGCACCTCGTCCCCGATGTGCACCGGCTGGGCGGACTTGGCGCGATCGCCGTTGACCCGCACGTGCCCGGCCCGGCACGCGGCCGTGGCCAGGGACCGCGTCTTGAACAGGCGCACCGCCCAGGTCCAGCTGTCCACTCGCGCTGAGGTGAGCGGTTCTGCACCCCGACGCTGTTCCATGCCTCGACTCTACGGCCGCCCGTGACCCGCGAAAACGCATTTGTTGGGGTTATGCGACCCGTTTAGGCCCAACAAGTGCGTTTTCGCGGAGCAGGGGCGGGGGAGAATAGGGAAGTGAATTCTGTTGCTGCCGCCCGAGTGAACGACCTCCTCGCCTCGTATCCCGACTTCCCGCAACCCGGCATCGTGTTCCGCGACCTCAACCCCGTGTTCGCGGATGCCGCCGCCTTCCGGGCCATGATCGACGAGCTCGTCGAGCACCACGACGGCCGTTTCGACGCCGTCGCCGGCATCGAGGCGCGCGGCTTCCTGCTCGCCGCAGCAGTCGGTTATGCAGCGGATGTCCCCGTGCTCGCGGTTCGCAAGGGGGGAAAGCTCCCCGGCACGGTGCTCACCGAGGAGTACGACCTCGAATACGGCAGTGCCCGCCTCGAACTCGAAGTCGGCCAGCTGCCCGATGGAAGCCGGGTGCTGATCCTCGACGACGTGCTGGCCACCGGCGGAACGGTCGCCGCCACCGCGCGCCTGGTCGACCGCGCCGGGTATGCCCTCGCCGGCGTCGGCGTGGTCGTCGAACTCTCTGAACTGGGTGGGCGCGAGCACATCGGCGACATCCCGCTGCACGCGATCGTGTCGATCTGACCCGTCAGGGCAACAGGCCCGCCTTCAGCGCCCGGGCGATGAACGCGCCGTACTCGTTGGGGTCCCACCGCTGTCCGAGCACGAGGATCTCGTAGAACTCGGGCGCGGTGTAGGCGAACATCACGTCCGCGGCCCGTTGAACGGTGAGGCCGGCCCGCAGCTGTCCGCGGTGCGAGAGGAACTCGCTGTGGTGCAGCATTCGTGTCATCCGGTCGGCTGACACCTCGTCGTCCAGTCGCTGTGCCTCCGGAGACGTCGCCGCGGCGTCCCGTACCAGCAGCAGGATCGGGGCCACCCGTGGCATGACCTCGACCTGCAGGCGGGCCCACCCGTCGATGACCTCCCCGGCCGTCGTGGTCGCCTCCCGCATGGCGTCGGAGCGCTCCTCGGCCGCTACCTCGCCGCCGCCTGCCAGTGCGCGGATGCGGAGCGCCGCCAGGATGCCGGTCTTGTTGCCCCAGGCCTTGTAGACGGTCTCCACCGACACCCCTGACGCCCGGGCGATCGCAGCGACGGTCGTCTGGGCGTAGCCGAGCGAGAGGAACAACTCTTCGGCCGTGACCAGGATGCGCTCGCGCGCCCGGGCGGCGCTCTCCCGACGCCCGGCGGAGTTGTAGGCCCGCGGGGTCTTGACTTCGGTCATCGTCGGATCCATAATCAGCAAATAGATACAAGCAACTGTATCTAAAGTAGCACGGAGGTGAACCGTGAACGGTTCCCGGAATGAACACAGCAACGAAACTCTTCCCTCGCCGGGCGTGGTCGCCCGCCTGTTCGAGGCGACGAACCGGCACGACCTCGATGCCCTGCAGGAGTGTTTCGCCACCGACTACGTCAACGAAACGCCGGTGCATCCGTCGCGCGGCTTCGTCGGCCGCGCACAGGTCGGAGCGAACTGGGCGACGATCTTCGGAGCGGTTCCCGACCTCACGGCCACGGTCCTGCAGTCCGCCGAGGTCGACGGTGGCACCTGGGTCGAGTGCGAGATGACGGGCACCAGGCGCGACGGCCACCGGCACCTGATGCGCGGGGTGCTGATCTTCGGCATTCTCGACGACCTCATTCGCTCCGCCAGGTTCTACCTCGAACCGGTGGACCCCGGAGAGCTCACGCCCGATCAGGCCGTCGCGGAGATCCTCGGAACTTCCGCGGTCGGAGCGGCCGCCGTCGTCACGCCCGGTCCACGATCATGATTCTCATCGCGGGGGCAGGCGGACGCCTGGGCACCCTCGTGGTGTCTGATCTGGCCGCCGGGGGGCATCCGCTGCGGGTCATCGTGCGGGACGCCAGCCGGTATCGTCCGCCGGCCGGAGCGAAGGTCGACGTCGTGGTCGGTGACGTCACGGATGCCGCCGCGGTAGACCGGGCGATGACGGGGGCGAGCGTCGTCATCTCCGCCGTGCACGGCCTGATCGGCCGCGGCAGCCACAGCATCCATGAAACGGATGTCGTCGGCAACCAGAACCTGATTGTCGCGGCCCAGCGGGCGCAGGTCGGTCGTTTCGTCCTCCTGTCGGTCCACGGCGCCTCGGCGACGAGTCCGATGGAGCTGACGCGGGCCAAGTTCGCGGCGGAACGTGCGCTTGCGGGCAGCGGCCTGGCCTTCACCGTCATCCGGCCAACGGCCTACCTCGAGACGTGGTTGGACGTCGTCGCGGCCGGCAGGGCGGGAACGGCGCGGCCGCGGATTCTCGGCAACGGAACGAACCCGATCAACTTCGTCTCGGTGCGTGATGTCGCAGCTCTGGTCGTGGGGGAGGCGCTGGCGACGACCGCCGGCAACCGGGTCTACGAGATCGGTGGACCCGCAAACCTCGCACTCGGTGAGCTCGCTCGCGAACTGGTGGCGGCCGGGGTCTGTGCCGGCCGGTCACGACGGATCCCACGCAGAGCACTTCGCGCCGCCTCGATCGTCGCGCGGCCGTTCAAGCCGGCCGCGGCGCGGCTCGCTTCGGCCGCCTACCTGATGGACACGATTCCGATGGCAACCGGTGAAGGGGATGCCCGGGCGCGTGTGCCCGGAGTGCCCCTCACCACGTTCGAACACGCGCTCCGCGCGCTGGACACGCTGCACTCATCGCAGGTGTGAAGCAGCGAAAACCGGATGCGTCGCATGATTCATGCCGATCCGTCCGGTTTTCGCGGACTCCGGATTGATCGGTCCGGTTTTCGCCACCGGGCCGGCCCCCAGGCGCGACAAGGCCTGAGCCGGGCCCGGGGCCGGCGGGCGATCGAGCCGCCCTTACAGCCCCTCGGCGATCGCGGCCGTCGCGTGCAGCCACGCCTCCCGGGTGCGCGGGGCCAGCGCATCGACATTGAGCGGGCCGCCGGCCACCAGCGACGGGTCGTGCGGCACGTCGAGCACGGTGCGGGTGAGCTGGCGGAAGTGGCCGTGAAGGCGGCGGGAGAGTTGCTCATCGGCGGTCTTCGCCGGCGACGACAGGATCGTCACGGCGTCGGCGACCTTGTCGGCGTGGCCCTTCCTGCGCAGGCCGTCGAGGAGCGACGCCGCCCCGTAGGCGGTGTCCTCCCGGATGGTCGAGACGATCACGAGCTGGTCTGCCGTCTCCACGGCGGCTTCCCAGTTCGAGGCCCGCATGTTGTTGCCGGTATCGATCACGAGCACCCGGTAGAAGCGGCTGAGCGTCGAATGCAGTTTGCGGAAGGCGTCGGCGTCGATGCTCGCGGCACCGGCGGGGTCGAGGTCAGACGCCAGGGCGTCGAACTGGGCGTCGCCCTGCATCCGCACGTAGTTGTCAAGATCACCCACCCGGGCCGAACGGGCATCGGCGAAGCGGTCGAGGTCGCGGAGCAGGTCCACCGCGGTGTTGGTGTGCCGGGCCGCCTGGGCGCGCACGCCGAGCGTGCCCATGGTTTCGTTGTTGTCCCAGGCGAGCGTGTAGCCGCCGCGATAGGTGCCGAACGTGGCCGCGATCAACAGGGTCGCCGTGGTCTTGTGCGCGCCGCCTTTGGGGTTCAGCACCACGATGGTGCGCGGTCCGCTCAGGCTCCGCTGCACCGCGGCGATCGCGTTGCGGTGCGCGAGTTCCGCGTCGCTCGGCGCGGGTGAGACGAGGCCTCCGGTCAGGCGACGGATGCCGGCCTGCCAGCCCTTCTGCGCCGGCCCGACCGGCGCGGCGGGGCGGGAATTCATGAAGTCGGACAGGGTCGGCGGCGCCCCGAGGACCGGTGCCGGTTCCCCGAGGACCGGAGCCGCGGCGGGAGCCGCCGCAACTGCGGGAGCGCTCGGCGCCGGCGGTGGCTGGATGTACTGCCCGTCCTCCTCGATGCGGCCGTTGGGGTGCACGATCAGCGGCCACTGGCCCTGGACGTCCTCGGTCATCAGCCGAACGGCGTGGCCGGCCTGCTGGGCCGCATCCGTTGCCCGCACGATGATCTCCTCACGCACCCCGATTTCGTCTGCCGCTTCGATCTGCTGGCGCACGCCGTCGATGCTGAGTTCTCCCGTCGCGTCGCCGCGCACGACGGCGCTGATGCGGGGGGATGTCGGTACGTCTTCGGTCATGGTCTGGCTCGTCTCTCGGTCGCGGAATCACCCGCCGCGACGCTCGCGGCGGAGAAACGGGTACAGACCAGTATCGCGTGCCCTTTTCGGGGGGAGAAACCCAGCACCCCGCCGACTGCGGCATGCTTAAGGGATGACGGGCAGTGGAGATGCGTGGGTGTACGCGCCGGACGGTCGCAAATACTGGGGCCGTTACGGTGCCGCGGGCCTGCTCGTGCACTACCCGCCGCGCGGCATCCTGCTGCAGCATCGGGCGCTGTGGAGCCATTTCGGCGACACCTGGGGATTGCCGGGTGGCGCCCGGCACGCGCACGAGAGCGCGGTCGAGGGTGCGCTCCGCGAAGCGCACGAGGAGGCCGGCGTGCCGCCCGACCTGCTCGACCTGCAGTTCACCTCTGTCTTCGACCTGGGCTACTGGTCGTACACGACGGTCGTCATGCGGTCGACCGCGGACTTCGAACCGGTGATCGGCGACCCGGAGAGCATCGACCTGCGCTGGGTGCTGCCGGCCGACGTCGACGGGTTGCCGTTGCACCCGGGCTTCGCCGAAAGCTGGCCCTCGCTTCGCGACCGGTTGCGGGGCGCGTAGGCCCGTGCCCTGCGTCGCCTAACCGGTGACCGATGCCGGTCGGCGCGGCGGCCAGGGGATGAGCGGCGAGGTGACCCGCTGGTAGTCGGCGTACTCCGGGTACCGGGAGCGCGTGACCTGCTCGGTGAACGCCGTCGACCCGATGAACAGCCCGATGAACAGCCCGGTGAGCAGCACGGCGCCCAGCACCGTCCACTGCCACAGCGAGCCCGCGGCGATGGCTCCGAACAGGTAGACCGCCCACCACTGGGCCTGCTCGCAGAAGAAATTGGGGTGCCGGCTGTACCGGAACAGGCCGCCGGTGACGAAGCGCGGCCGCGGGTCCCTCCCGGCTGCCTTCTCCGCCTTCTTCCACCGCTGGAAGTTCCACTGCTGCTGGTCGGCCACCGTCTCGCCCGCCAGCAGGGCCACGAAGGCCGCTGCCACCAGCACGTCTGGCGCGCCCAGCGGCGCCCCGCGGTGCTCGAAGGCGGTGTGCGCCGGCAACGCGATCAGCAGCAGGACCAGGTTCTGGTACACCGAGATGAAGAGCAGGGTGAAGAGGGCGAACTGCCAGGGCTTCATCCGCGACGCAAGGATCGCCCAACGGTAATCCTGGCCGCCGGGCGCATACCCACCCTTCCGCGCGTAGTTGAAGGTGAGCCGTGCGCCCCAGAGCGTGACCAGCACCGCCATCAGGTTCAGCCGGGCGTCAGTGAAAGCGGATGCCGCTGCGAACACCCACAGGTACGCCACCGGCACGATCGACCAGATCCGGTCCACCCAGGAGTATTCGTGCGTGATGACGGCGAGCAGCCAGGTCGCGGCGGCCACGCCGGCGGCGATCCACAGGCAGACGAGGACCGGTTCCATGCCGGAATTCTAGGCGAACGGGCCGCCCCGCGGCAGCCGCTCCGTGGTCACTCCCGCACGACCGCGTCGGGCGACTTGTCCGGCCGCCAACCGCGCCAGGACGGCTGCCGCAGCCGACCGGTGGCGGTCCACTCGGCGAACTCGACTTCGCCGACCAGGGTGGGACGCACCCACTCCGCCTCCCGCGCCTCCGCGGCCGGAACTCCGTTCGACGACGCATCTGCGAAGGGATTGGCGTCGGTGGCGAGCGGTGCGAACCGTTCCGCCATGTCTCTGAGGTCCCGGTCCTGGAATCCGGTGCCCACCTTGCCGACGTACCGCAGTCCGCCCTTCTCGGGGATGCCCATGAGCAGCGACCCGACGCCGCCCGCGCGCCGGCCGCTGCCGGGTTTCCAGCCGCCGATCACCACCTCCTGGGTGAGATGGTGCTTGATCTTGATCCACGACCGGGACCGCCGGCCCGCGCTGTAGCCGGCGTCGCGCTCCTTCGCCATCACGCCCTCCAGCCCCAGCTCGCGGCTGGTGCTGAAGGCGTGCTCATAGTCGCCGTCGAACGCCGGCGGCACCTGGGTGGTGCCCGTGGAGGCCACCAGCGACTCGAGGATCGCGCGCCGTTCGTCGTAGCCGGCGTGCACCACCGGGGTGCCGTCGCGCTCGAGCACGTCGAACAGGAGGTACTGCACCGGCGTGTTCTTCACCGCCGCCCGCACGTCGCCGGGGGCGGTGAGCTTCATCCGCGTTTGCAGCCGGCCGAAGTCCGGCCGGCCGGTTGAGTCCAGCGCCACGATCTCGCCGTCGAGCACCGCCGACTCCGCGTCGACCGCGGCCGAAAGGTCAGCCAGCAGGTCGGGGTACGACACCGTGACGTCGTTGCCGTTGCGGGTGACCAGCCGCACCATCCGTTTCGACCCCCGGCCGGCGACGTAGGCCAGCGCGCGGATGCCGTCCCATTTCATCTCGAACGCCCAGTCCTCGGGGTGGTGCAGGTCGCTCTCGGACCCGAGGGTGGCGAGCATGGGGGAGTATGAGCGCGGGGTCTGGGCCGTCGCACGGGGGTGCCCGGAGTCGGCGGCGAGCGTGGTCCCTGTGGTGGTGCTGGCGTGCTGGGACCCCGACGTGGCCGGTTTCATCAGGTGGATCAGCCAGTTCTGCGCCGCCTTGCCCTCACCACCGGTGTGGATGAGCGCGAACTTCCGGGGCCCGTCCAAACCTCCGTCGGGTTCGCCGTGCAGCGTGGCGATGACCTCACCCTCCCGCCACTTCTCCAGTTCGTACGTGCCGCTGTCCCAGATTGTGACGTCGCCTGCCCCGTATTCCCCGGCCGGGATCTCGCCTTCGAAACTTCCGTACTCCAGCGGATGATCCTCGGTCTGCACCGCGAGGTGGTTCTGCTTCGTGTCGGTGGGCACCCCCTTCGGCAGCGCCCACGACACCAGCACCCCGTCGTGCTCGAGCCGGAAGTCCCAGTGCAGACGGCTGGCGTGGTGCTCCTGGATCACAAATGACACTCCGGCAGATGCCGCGGCCGGGCCGGTGGGGACCGGTTCCGGCGTCTTGGCGCCGTCCCGCTTGCTCCGGTAGACGGCCAGCCGGTCGTGCCCGTGGCTTCCGGACTTCGCGCCGTCACCGGTGGTTGTGCCGTGCGTGGCATCCGGGTCAAGGTGCCCGGCGGCCAAACCGCCCAGCGGATCCTCCCGCCGCCGCATCCGCTTCATCACCTGTTCGTAGTCGAGCTGCTCGAGGTCCTTCGACGCCAGCTCCCGCCAGGTGCGGGGCACCGCGACAGTCGGGCGGAGGCGACCGCGCAGCGAGTAGGGGGTGATGGTCGTCTTGTTGGCGTTGTTCTGGCTCCAGTCCACCAGCACCTTGCCCGGCCGCAGGGATTTCTTCATGTCGCTCACGATGAGGTCGGGGTGGTCGGCCTCCAGGGCGCGGGCCAACTCGTGGGCGACGTCTGATACCTGCGTCGACGTGTACTTCATGTCCAGGGCGGCATATAAGTGGATGCCCTTGCTTCCGCTGGTCACCGGCATCGGCTCGAGCCCCATGTCCTGCAGGATCGCGCGGGCCAGGCGCGCCACCTCCGCGCACTCCGGCAGCGTCACCCCGTCGCCCGGGTCCAGGTCGAGCACCAGCCGGTCGGGATTGCGGGGACGGCCATTCCGCCCGAACTGCCACTGCGGAACGTGGATCTCCAGTGCGGCGATCTGGGCGAGCCAGGTGAGGGTGGCCAGGTTGTTGACCAGCGGGTATTCGTTCACGTGGTCCGAATGCTGGATCACCCCGCGCTTCACCCACGACGGCGTCGACGCGTCCAGGTTCTTCTGGAAGAACATCTGGCCTGGTTCGTCGGCGGTTCCCACGCCGTGCACCCAGCGTTTGCGGGTGACCGGCCGGTTCGCCGCGTGCGGGATGAGCACGTCGGCGACGGCCGCGTAGTAGGAGAGGACATCGGCCTTGGTGGTCCCGGTCTCCGGGTACAGCACCTTGTCGAGGTTGGTCAGCTTGATCCGGTGACCGTCGACGGTGATCACTTGGCTGGTATCGGGCATGTCCCCAGCATGCTCTGGGGTGCCCGCTTTGGGTAGGGCGCTCTACCGCCGGGCGGTGAAGGGGTGTTGACTGGGCGCATGAGATCCATCTGGAAGGGTGCGATCACCTTCGGGCTGGTCAACGTACCGGTCAAGGTTTATAGCGCAACGGAAGATCACGACATCTCGCTGCATCAGGTGCATGACACCGATGGCGGGCGAATCAAGTACCAGCGTCGGTGCGAGGTGTGCGGCAAGGTTATCCCCTACGAGCACATCGACAAGGCATACGACAACGGCGACAAGACGGTCGTGCTGACTGCTGACGACTTCAAGGCGCTGCCCGAAGAACGCAGCCGGGAGATCGACGTCGTCGAATTCGTGCCCAGCGACCAGCTCGACCCGATCATGTTCGACCGCAGCTACTATCTCGAGCCGGACGGCAAATCCGCCAAGGCTTACGTGCTGCTGCGCCGCACCCTCGAAGCGACAGACCGCACCGCGATCGTTCATTTCGCGCTGCGGCAGAAGACGCGCCTCGGCGCCCTGCGGGTGCGCGGCGACGTACTGGTGCTGCAGTCGCTGTTGTGGGACGACGAGATCAGGGAGGCAGCGTTCCCCGCACTCGACGAACGGGTGCGGATCTCCTCCAAGGAACTCGACATGTCGTCGGCGCTGGTCGAATCCTTCGCCTCCGACTTCACGCCGGACGAGTTCACCGACGAGTACCAGGAGGAATTGCGTGCGCTGATCGAGGCGAAGCTGAAGAAGGGCGACGCCGTCGACACCGAGGAGACCTTCGGCGAGAAGGAGGAGGACGAGGAAGAAGGAGGCGGCGAGGTCCTCGACCTGATGGAAGCGTTGAAGCGAAGCGTGGAACGCAGCCGCGAAGCGAAGAAGCCGGCGCCGCCGGAGAAGAAACCCGCCCGCAAGGCCACGTCGTCCGCCTGACCGGCGTACCCGGCAGAGCCGCACTCACTAGACTCGTGCCTTGTGGCGGAGGCAGGGGATAGCGAGGTCAGCTCGAGGGTTTTCACCCTGCCCAATATCCTGAGCTTCTCCCGCCTGTTGCTGGTACCGGTGTTCCTGGTGCTGCTGATCAACGGCAACGACCTGTGGGCGCTGCTCGTGCTGGTGGTCTCCAGCGCCACCGACTTCCTCGACGGGTTCCTGGCGCGTGCCCTGAACCAGGTCAGCCGTCTCGGGCAGCTGCTCGACCCCGCTGCCGATCGGCTCTACATCTTCGCCGCCTTGATCGGCCTTGCCGCCCGGGAGTTGGTGCCGTGGTGGATCGTGCTGGTCATCATCGGCCGGGACGTGTTCCTGCTCATTCTCGGGATTGTGCTGGCCAACTTCGGTTTCGGCCCGCTTCCGGTGCACCAGCTCGGCAAGGTCGCCACGTTCTGCCTGTTCTACGCCCTGCCGCTCCTCATGCTCGGCCATGCCTTCCCGGGACTCGCCTGGTGGTCGCAACCGGTCGGCTGGGCATTCGCGCTGTGGGGGGCTTTCCTCTACTGGTGGGCCGGCATCATCTACGCCATCGAAACCGTGCGGGTGATTCGCATCCCGCGGGGCGTGTCGCCCGCGCAATCCGATACGCTGGACCTCAGGAGGTATACGGTGGTCGATTCCGACGCGAAGAACGAACCCGAGCGTGATGCTGCGCCCGAGAATTCAGCGGGTAACACCGATACCACGCTCAATTTCAGCCAGGAGTTCGCGGCCGCCCTCGCCGCCCTCGACGGCGATGTCACCGCCGAGGAGCAGGAAGCGGTAGCCGCGTTGCCCTCCGGGTCTGCACTGTTGGTCGTTCGCCGGGGCCCCAATACTGGGGCCAGGTTCCTGTTGGACGCCGACGTCACCACTGTCGGTCGGCACCCCGACGCGGATATCTTCCTCGACGACGTGACGGTGTCCCGCCGTCATGCCGAGTTCCTTCGCCGTGGAACCGTATTCGAGGTCAAGGACCTCGGATCCCTCAACGGCACCTACTTCGACGGCGTGCGCATTGACACCACGTTGTTGTCCGATGGCGCCGAGGTACAGGTCGGAAAGTTCCGGCTCACCTTCTACGCCTCACGGCTCGACCTCGCCCACGAGACGAGCGAGTAGTGCCAGCGTCCTCCGCCCGCGCAGTTGCGTCGGGCGCAGCGCCGCTATTGAGCATCGGCCAGGTCCTGGCCAGACTCACGCCTGAGTTCTCCGACCTCACGCCGTCGAAACTGCGTTTCCTGGAGGAACAGGGCCTGGTGTCACCGGCCCGGACCGAATCCGGCTACCGCAAGTTCAGTGCCGCAGACCTGGACCGGCTCCGGCTGGTGTTGTCGATGCAGCGCGATCACTACCTGCCGCTGAAGGTGATCCGCGGCTACCTCGACGACCTCGACGCCGGCCTGTCGCCGACGCTGCCCGGCGGGGTCACCCCCGGTCCGTCGATGCTCGGCACCGTGCGGAGGCTCGGCCGCGACGACCTGCTTCGCGAGGCATCGGCATCCGCTTCGCTGCTGCACGACGCCGTTTCGGCGTCCATCATCCTGCCGGCCGACTATTACGGCGAGGACGCCCTGGGCGTTCTGCGCGCGCTGGTCGAGTTGCAGCGGAGCGGCATCGAGCCCAGGCACCTGCGTGGGTTCCGCGGGGCGGCTGAACGCGAGCTGGGGCTCATCGAGAGCGCCCTGGTGCCGCTGTCACGCCGGAAGGACGCGTCCAGCCGGGCCAAGGCGGCCGAGATGGCTGTCGAGATCGCCGGGCAGCTGGAGGTGGTGCGCAGCAGTTTGATCCGCTCAGCGCTGGGTCGGCTCACCAAGTAAGACGTACACTGGGAGAGCGACGACGGCCCGCCCGGGCCGGGTCGGTGACTCTCCTTTTTCGACACGCCGACCCGTTCAAGCGGATGTCGTTGATCGGAGCCCCTGGCCTCGGTAGCGTGGTCACAGCGATCCGTGAGTGTCGCAAAAACCCCCGAGAGGCGTTCGAATGAGTGAAGTCAATCCCCACGATGACGCCTCCCGCTACGGCCTTGGACTGCTCTTCACCGACGGCATGCCTGAGCTCGACGAGAATTCCGGTTACCGCGGCGCGGTAGCAGCGCGCGCCGCCGGCATCAGCTACCGCCAACTGGACTATTGGGCCCGCACCGGGCTGGTCGAGCCCACCGTTCGCGGCGCTGCCGGCTCCGGCTCGCAGCGGCTCTACGGCTTCCGCGACATCCTCGTGCTCAAGCTGGTCAAGCGCCTCCTTGACACCGGCATCTCGCTGCAGCAGATCCGCACAGCGGTCAACCAGCTTCGCGAGTCCGGGGTCAACGACCTCGCCCAGACCACGCTGATGAGCGACGGCGCCAGCGTGTACCTGTGCACCTCAGACGACGAGGTCATCGACCTGGTCAGCCGCGGGCAGGGCGTGTTCGGCATCGCCGTCGGCAAGGTGCTGCGCGAGGTCGAGTCCAGCCTGGTCGAACTCGACACCCAGACGGTGGACCCCACCGACGAGCTCGCTGCCCGCCGGACCACCCGCAAGATCTCCTAACGCCCGCGCGAAGGACTCGGGCGGAACTAGGCGGAGGGCTGTTCGGCGTACTCGGCGATGCGGCCGGTGCGGAGCACCCGGTCCAGCAGCTGGTCGAAGTAGCGGGACATCTCCTGCGCGCTCTCACCCGGCCAGATGTGCAGCGGTTTCGCCGCGCCCTGTGCCTGCTGCAACGAGGTGCGCTCCGGCAACTGCGGGCTCAGCACGAGCGGCCCGAACATGTCGCGCAGCTCCTTGATCCGGAACTGGTGCTCCAGCGAGGCGGTGCGGGCCCGGTTGACGATGATGCCGAGCGGCTGCAGTCGTGGACTGAGGCCGCGGCGGATCTCCTCGATCGCCCGCAGCGCCCGGTCGGCGGCGGCCACGGAGAACAGGCCGGGCTCGGTGACGACGGTCACCCGGTCGCTCGCTGCCCACGCGGTACGGGTGAGCGCGTTCAGCGACGGTGCGCAGTCGATCAGCACCAGCTCGTATTCCTTCTCCACCGTGGAGAGGGCCTCCTCGAGTTTCCAGATGTCACGGATGCTCGGGTGCGGTCCGTCGAAATTGATCGCGGAGGGGCTCCCGATCATCACATCGATCGTGCCCTGCCGGCCGCGGGTCCAGCCGCTCGGGGCAATCGCGGCGCGAACCGTCTTCTCCTTGGGGGAAGCCAGCACGTCGGCCACGTTGAGGTGGCCCGCGACCTGGATGTCCATACCGGTGGAGACATCGGACTGCGGGTCCAGATCCACCACCAGGGTGCGCACGCCACGGGCGAAGGCAGCAGAAGCAAGACCAAGGGTCACCGTGGTCTTTCCTACGCCTCCCTTGAGGGAGCTGACGCTGAGTACGTGCACAAGAAGCTACGTTACCTTCACTAGTCTTAGAGAACCTAACCGTTAGCTGTGTGCCGCGCCACGCTCGAAAGGTCTGCATGTTCTCGAAAATTTTGGTTGCCAACCGTGGTGAGATTGCGATCCGTGCGTTCCGTGCGGCGTATGAGCTGGGTGCGAAGACGGTGGCGGTGTTCCCGTTCGAGGACCGCAACTCGTTGCACCGTCTGAAGGCCGACGAGGCGTACCAGATCGGTGAGCCGGGGCATCCGGTGCGCGCGTATTTGGACGTGTCGGAGATCATCCGGGTGGCCGTCGAGTCCGGCGCCGACGCGATCTACCCCGGTTACGGGTTCCTCTCCGAGAACCCGGAACTGGCCGAGGCGGCTGCGGCGGCGGGGATCACGTTCATCGGCCCGGGCAAGAGCGTGTTGGAGATGGCCGGGAACAAGGTCACGGCGAAGGAGCACGCCATCGCGGCGGGGGTTCCGGTGTTGAAGTCGACTCCGCCGTCGAAGGACGTCGACCTGCTGATCAGCCAGGCGGAGGAGATCGGCTTCCCGATCTTCGCTAAGGCGGTCGCCGGCGGCGGCGGCCGCGGCATGCGCCGGGTTGGTTCGGCGGCGGAGCTGCGCGGTTCCCTGGAGGAGGCGATGCGGGAGGCGAACAGTGCGTTCGGTGACCCGACGATGTTCCTGGAGCAGGCGGTGCTCCGTCCGCGTCACATCGAGGTGCAGATTTTGGCGGATGCGACCGGGGAGACGGTGCACCTGTTCGAGCGGGATTGCTCGGTGCAGCGTCGGCACCAGAAGGTCATCGAGATCGCGCCGGCTCCGAACCTGGACGAGGGCATCCGTCAGGCTTTGTATAGGGATGCGATCGCGTTTGCCCGGTCGATCGGGTATGTCAACGCGGGCACGGTGGAGTTCCTCCTCGACACGGTGGGGGAGCGGGCCGGGCAGCACGTGTTCATCGAGATGAACCCCAGGATCCAGGTGGAGCACACGGTCACCGAGGAGGTCACCGATGTGGACCTGGTCCAGTCGCAGATCCGGATCGCGGCGGGGGAGTCGCTGGCCGATCTCGGCCTGCAGCAGGAGAACATTGTGCTCCGCGGTGCCGCGTTGCAGTGCCGGATCACCACCGAGGACCCGACGGCCGGGTTCCGCCCGGACACCGGGAAGATCACCACGTACCGGTCGCCGGGTGGTGCGGGGATCCGGATGGACGGTGGGACGATCAACCCGGGCGCGCAGATCAGCCCGCACTTCGACTCGATGCTGGCCAAGCTCACCTGCCGCGGCCGGGACTTCAACGCCGCGGTGATCCGGTCCAGGCGCGCCCTGGCGGAGTTTAGGATCCGTGGGGTGTCGACGAATATCCCGTTCCTGCAGGCGGTGCTGGACGACCCGGACTTCGCCGCCGGGAACCTGTCCACGTCGTTCATCGATGAGCGTCCGGAGTTGCTCCGGGGCCGGGAGTCGAAGGACCGCGGCACGAAGATCCTGAACTGGTTGGCCGATGTGACGGTGAACCAGCCCAACGGCGCACCGGTGACCACGGTGCACCCGGCCGTGAAGCTCCCGCCGCTGGATCTCACCGTTCCGGCCCCGGCCGGGTCGAGGCAGCGCCTCCTCGAGCTCGGCCCGAAAGGTTTCGCGGCCGCGCTCCGCGCCCAGACCGCCCTCGCGGTCACGGACACCACCTTCCGCGACGCCCACCAGTCGCTTTTGGCGACCCGGGTGCGCACCAAGGACCTGGTCGCCGTCGCCCCGTACGTGGCGCGGCTGACCCCGCAGCTGCTGTCGGTCGAAGCCTGGGGCGGCGCCACCTACGACGTCGCGCTGCGGTTCCTCGGCGAGGACCCGTGGGAACGGCTGGCGTCCCTCCGGGAGGCGTTGCCGAATGTGAACATCCAGATGCTGCTCCGCGGCCGGAACACCGTCGGCTACACCCCGTACCCGACCGAGGTCACTGACGCGTTCGTGAAGGAGGCCGCCGCGACCGGGGTGGACATCTTCCGGATCTTCGACGCGCTCAACGATGTGTCGCAGATGCGGCCGGCGATCGACGCGGTCCTGGCCACCGGGACCGCTGTCGCCGAGGTCGCCGTCTGCTACACCGGTGACCTCCTCGACCCGGCGGAGGACCTCTACACCCTGGACTACTACCTGGGGTTGGCGGAGCAGATCGTCGACTCCGGTGCGCACATCCTCGCGATCAAGGACATGGCGGGGCTCCTCCGCCCGGCGGCGGCCGCGAAGCTGGTCACCGCGTTCCGGGACCGGTTCGACCTGCCGGTGCACCTGCACACCCACGACACCGCCGGCGGGCAGATGGCGACCCTGCTGGCCGCGTCGAACGCCGGCGTCGACGCGGTCGACGTCGCCAGTGCGGCGATGGCCGGGACCACCAGCCAGCCGTCGGAGTCGGCCCTGGTCGCCGCGCTCGCGCACACCGACCGGGACACCGGCATCCGCTTGCAGAACGTGCTCGACCTGGAACCGTACTGGGAAGCCGTGCGCCTGGTGTACCGGCCGTTCGAGTCGGGCCTGGCCGGGCCCACCGGCCGGGTCTACAAGCACGAGATCCCCGGCGGGCAACTCTCCAACCTCCGCACCCAGGCCGTCGCCCTCGGCCTGGCCGACCATTTCGAACTGATCGAGGACATGTACGCCGCGGCGAACACCATCCTCGGCCGGGTGCCGAAAGTCACCCCGTCCTCGAAAGTCGTCGGCGACCTGGCCCTGTA